>JAIPDI010000022.1 GCA_021737785.1 Deltaproteobacteria bacterium | reverse complement strand
TTTCACCAGTAAGCCCAGCCAGTAGTCGGTTTCGTCCAGCTCCTTCAGACAATCCCCCAGTTTGGCAATGAATTCAGCCTTGGATCTTGACCTGCAGGCTTCCCTGTAGTTAGCCCCCACCGATGTTCCGGAGCGCAAAGATTGCCTCCCGATCACCTGAGCTTCAGTAGAGTGCGGCAGAGACCTGAACAACCGGATAATCCTCAACGCATAATTTTCCGTCCTATCTTTCAGGTCTGTCGGCATACTTCACCTTTTGGAAATTAAGAGTTATGAATGTAGAATTATGAATCTGCGGAATAGGGAATTGAGAATTCATTTCATAATTCTTAATTCTTAATTTACTTCGCGTAATCTCCGATAACGCCGTCCTTTACGGTCCAGCGGCCGTATACCGCGCCGGCGTCGCCGTTTTCATCAAAGGTCTTGTCGCCGGTCACCCCCACATAGCCTTTGCTCGCCGTCATCAGGGCCTCGCGAAGGGTATCGGGATCCATGGATGCCGCCAGCCTGAGGGCCTTTGCCGTGAGCTTCACCATATCGTAATTATACTCACCGAAGATCGGCATCTTGTTCCCGGGATATTTTGCATCCCAGGCCTTCTTGTAGGCCAGATATTCCGGCGTCTCCTGTGAGAATGTCGGATAGGTGCCGATGACCCCTTCGGCCGCGCCGCCGGCCAGTTCCACCAGCTTCGGCGACTTGGAGGCGGATCCCATCAGCCACTGAACGGTCACGTTGGCCTCATAGGCCTGGCGAAGGAGCATGGCCCCTTCCTTGATATAGGTCAGATTAACCACGGCCCTGGGATTCGCCTTCTTGATTCTCAGGACCTCACTCCGATAGTCGGTTTTCCCCTCGTCATGGGCAAACTCATCAATAATCCGCCCCCCCTTGGACGTGTATTTCTCTTTGAACACCTCGGCCAGACCGACGCCCCAGTCGTTATTCACATAGGTCAGCACCACTTCGTCATACCCGAGGGACCGGGCCAGCTCGGACACCCCGATCCCCTGAAGAAGATCCGATGGAAAGACCCGGAATACATAGGACCCGCACTTGGTGATTTCGGCCGCAGCGCTTTCGGCGCCTATCAGGATGGTCCGGTTCTGCTGGGCAATGGGACAGACGGCCAGGAAATTCGAGCTGGCGGCCGGCCCGAAGACAATGGGAAACTTGTTGACCGTAATAAGCTTCTGGATGGCCGAAACAGACCCCTTGGAGGTGGAATTGTTATCCTCGAAAAAGATCTTCAGGGGTTTTCCGTTGATGCCCCCCTCGGCATTGACCTCATCGAGGGCCAGGTGCATGGCCCGCTGGAACCCCTCGCCATAGACGGAAAGCTTGCCGGTCAACGGCGTTACGGAACCCACCACCACCTCAGGAGATTCGGCCCACGCCGGAATCCCGCACCAGACAAACCCAAGCACAACCAACACCATCACATATCGATACTTTTTCATTGCAGCCTCCTTTCCGTCTCCTTGTTGATTGTTTTCTCGTGGCGATCCGGGTATGAAACCGGTCCCTGAATCACAGTTGTCCAGTAAATCCAGCTCATTATCAATCAGCCTCCGGGTCGCTGTGCCGGCGCACAAGCTCTATCCAGACTTGGTCTGTTTGTCAAGGCTTTTATGGGGCCCAGGTATCCACTGCCCCCGTATCCCCGAACATCGCCATCCTGAGATAACACTTGTAAAAACAACCAATTTCAGCCACTTGACTTTTAAACTCCCACGGCATAAACTGCCAGAGCGCACAAATTCCGGGCTGCCCGCCCTGCTGAGACGCGCAGAAGTCTTCAATCCTCCAGGGCCGGCGCTCAACTGAATAGCTGAAGAGCGTCCCGGCCGTAATTACGATGATGTTTTGCTCAGCGCTTTCAACCAGGGGAGGATATTGCTCACAGAGGATAAGCATTTTGGAAAGGAGATTAGTCATGAGGTATGAACGTATAACGATAAGTTCGGGCCAAATGGGAGGTGTTCCTTGTATCAGAGGGTTGCGCATTCCAGTAGCGACGGTCGTCGGAATGGTTTCGGACGGAATGACTGAGAAGGACATCCTAAAGGCTTATCCCGATTTAACAGTCGAAGATATCAGGGAATCCCTTAAATTTGCAGCAGAAGCTGTCACCGAGCGCCAAATCCCTCTTTTGAATGTCGCATGAAATTCCTTATCGATAACGCTCTTTCACCGTATGTTGCGGAAAGGCTGAGAGCCAAAGGATTTGCGGCTGTCCATGTAAGGGACTATGGTATGCAAGACGCTGACGATGAGGACATATTTGAGTTCGCAGCTATTGAAGGGCTGATAATTGTATCCGCGGACACGGATTTCGGTACACTTCTGGCTTTGCGGGGACAGGCCAAGCCTTCTGTGATATTATTCAGAAGAGGAACCCAAAGATGGCCGGAAAAGCAAGTTTCTCTGCTAATCGAAAATTTGGCTTCCATTGCCGATGCACTTGAAGATGGTGCTGTGGTTATTTTTGAGGACAAACGCATCAGGGTGAGAAAATTGCCCTTTGGGAGAGTAAACAACTGGTAGCCGCATTCAGATGTGCCGACATTCGCCTTTCGCAATATATGCAATCACTTGTTTCTTAAAAAACGGGCCTTCCACATTTAAGTTAGATGGTCTCGTAAAAAGTCAGGAAATGTCATTTTTCGTCATTCCGGCGAAAGCCGGAATCCAGTCCCGCAACAGCGGGATTCAATCAGTTACAAAACCTCTGGACCCCGTTTTTCAACGGGGTGACGACTTTTTACGAATGCATCAAGTTAGGAGGTAGAAAGAAATGATAGCGCTACAGGAAGCCGAGGGTCTTATTTCATCGATGACGCCGGGTGAAAAGGCACAATTGCTTCGATGGATAGCTCGCGATTTCGATGGTGCGTTTCCCGGCATAGAAAACGATCCGGGAGTAGCAGGTGGAGAACCCTGCATTCTGCGTACCCGAATTCCGGTATGGGTGCTTGTTCGAGCACGGAAATTGGGGGCCAGCGAGGCTGAACTTTTGAACAATTATCCAGGCTTGCGCGCTGAAGACTTGGTTAATGCCTGGGGATATTATCGGCTGCACAGGGACGAAATCGATCAGCAGATCGATGAGAACGAGACGGCTTGACAATGCATCGCTTTCTCGCCGATGAAAATTTTCCCCTGCCTACGGTCCAGGAACTTCGCCGGCTTGGACACGACGTCGTCACGGTTCACTTAACCGAATAACTGAACAGTGCTGCCCACGCTGCCCACACAAGGAGGTGCTAAATCATGCAGGAAGAATACTCAGGAAGGTTGCTTGAAAATGGCCACCTATCCATTCCGAAAGGAATTATTGATAAACTGAACATAAGTAAAGACAGCAAGCTACATGTTACAGTTAAAGTCCTTAAAAAAGCACGAAAATCAAAGATTTTGGCTTATGCCGGGCTTCTTTCGGATTTGACACAGCAAGAAGAGAGACAGTTCGATGAATCCATCAAAAGGAGAAGCCTTTTTATGCGAAGAAAAGTTGAATTATGAAAAGATGTACGTTGGATACGAATATCATCACTGCCTTTCTCAAAAACGACTTAAACGTTCTAACGAAAGTCTCTGAGTATCTTGATCCCCTTTGACTGGCTCAGCATTAATATCATCTCGTACTACGAAATTCTGAGGGGCCTGATTGACCTCGGAAATAGAAAAAAGTTGAAAGAATTCGACAAATTCATCGAGGAGAATGAACTCATATCCATTAGAAAAGAAACCATACAAAAGGCGGCGGAGATTTATGCGTATTTGAAAAAAAGAGGTACTCTGATCGAAGACGCCGATATTTTGATAGCTGCTATTGCCCTTGTAGAAAACCTGGTCCTGGTCACAGATAATGTCCGCCATTTTGAAAGAGTGGATGGTTTACAGATTGAAAATTGGAAGAAAGGGGACGATAGCGCCTAATCACATCAGCACCAACTTGATCCCTAAACGTCTCAATACGCACCTATCGCCAAAGGGGATCTCGCTCAACCGAAAAACCGAAGCTCGTCCCGGCCTTCCACGCGAAAATTATGGGAGGACGCGGATATGGAATTGACAAATTGATAACGGAAGAAATGCCCAAAGATATCATCGAGCAGTGCCAGATGCTTGAAGAACATGTAGAATCGTATCTGATTGAGTCAGGAATGATGACGTCCTGGAGATTCATCTGTCATCTTTGATCTTTGAGCTTTTAGCTTTGAGCTTTCAACAAAGGACCACCCCATGAAAAAGATCCTGCCTGCCATCGCCGCCGCCCTCTTTCTCCTCCTCCCTGCCCCAGGCTTCGCCGCCTATGTCATCCATCTCAAGTTCTCCGCACCCTCGTGATACCATAATATGCCAAAAAACCTTTAATTTTAGCTGCTTGACATTAACAGCGAAAAGGGGTAGTCTGACAGAGTTCAGAAAGCGTAGGCTGGTCCCGATTTGCTGCGATATCAACAGCCTTCCCATCAGAGGAGAGATGAAATGTCACAGACCCAGCTAATTAACATAGAAAAGCAGGCAGCAGCTTTATCGCTGGATGAACACATCAAATTGATGGAACGTCTTGCTCGTCAATTAGCGGTTAAGAGCCGAAAGTCTCAATTACGATATGACTGGTCGGCACTGTACGGACTCGGCAAGGGACTCTGGGCCGGAGAGGACGCCCAGGTCTATGTAAACAGGATGCGTGAGGACCGTTGTTGATGGGCCTGGCTCAATATCTTAAGGGAATATCGTCCCTGTTTTTGGATACAGCCCCAATCATTTACTACATTGAAGCCCACCCCAATTATGGACCTTTGGTTTCAGAAGTCGTGAGGGATTTTCAGTCGGGCCGGTTAGCGGCCTATTCATCGGTTATGACGCTCGTTGAGGTCCTGCCCAAGCCGATTGCCATGGGAAACGAATCCCTGGCAGATATTTTCTCCAATTTTCTTATGGCCGGGAACAACATCACTATCCTTGAAATCACATCTCAAATCGCTCAAAGAGCAGGAAAATTAAGGGGTCAATACGGCTTCCTGAAATCCATGGATGCGATCCAGATTGCAACAAGCATGGAAGTCAACGCAGATGCCTTCCTTACCAATGACATTCAACTGAAAAAAGTCGCTGAAATCTCAGCGTTGGTTCTAAAGGATTTTCTTTCTGAAGGAGATAAAGCTTAACCATAACCCGGCACACCGCATCCGGACAGCTTTCACCTTTGAGCTTCCAGTTTCTCCAAAAGAGCAACTCGTTGAACAACCCGAAACACCTCTCTGTGACTCCGGGGCTCTGTTTACCCGCCTGCCCTGTTCAATTTTTATCCCGTTAAACTTTATTTTTCTGTTTAACTGGGACCGAAGGACAGCGCAGCGTATTTAAACAGGGTAGCTTCGGAAAATGGTACTGGGGTCTGAGAATAGAAACGGAAGGAACGCCCATGAAAAAGATCCTGCCCGCCATCGCCGCTGCCCTTTTTCTTTTCCCCGCCACAGGTTTCCCCGCCTACATCATCCACCTCCATGACGGAACCAAATTCGTCACGGACCAATACTATGAACAAGGGGATCAGATTCGTTTCAAACGTTACGGGGGGACCATCGGGATTGAAAAGGCCCTGGTCCGTGAGATCGAAGAGATAGAAGACCTGCCCGAGGAAACCGAAGTGGGTGCCGGTCCGGGCGTTCCAACAATCGGACATCGTGCAGAAGATAAAGTAAAAATGGCGGATGGGACTGGAGAAGGCGAGGCCGCGGAAGCCCAGGGGATCGAGGAAGTAAAAATGCGCGGGGAAAAGACGGAGACCAGAGAAGCAGAACAATCCGAGGCCGCGGCCAAAGAAATTGGCAAGGAGGAACTCGATCCTGAGAAAGTCTATAAGGAAAGAAAGAAGGCGTTGGTTGAAAAACTGGAAGAAGCACTTGAGCGTTATAAAAGGGCCAAGGAGACCGGCGAGCAGGGCATCATCGATGCTGAATTTCGAAGGGCTTCGGAGCTATCCAGCGATTTATCGGATTTGGAAAAAGAGGTCAAAGCAAGACATGGAGGCACGCTCCCTGCCTGGTGGGAGGAGACTGAAAACGCCGAGTGATTGCAGACACTCCGTAGCGCCGTGTTTAAAATGGATCTAATGGGAGTTTACTGTCTATCCGGCAGGAGGAATGGTATCCGGCCGCTATGATTCTTGTTTCCAAGTGAGGAGTTTGAGGCCCGATATAGGTCCTGTATTCTGGAGGTCTTCATCATAATGCACATTTCCATTTCCCGGTATGGCTATTGTGCGGCCGATGACCGACCCATAGATGTCGCCGTTTCCCGTAACGCTCACCGTCGCTGAGGGTGCATAAATAGCCCCATAGACGTTTCCATTGCCGCTTACGGTCACGCTGTTGCAGGTTGATGTCCCATAGATTTGAAGATTCTTGGGATAGCCGGTATTGTTGCTGATCCCATTTCCGCTGATGCTCACGGATCCCGAAGCATAGATGGTCAGAGAACTGCCTGCCGGGATTACCAAGTTTCCATTTCCTGAAATGTTGATGTTTCCAGTAACGTATAGAATAACGTGGCCGCTAATTGTGCCCGTGGCATTTGCGGTGATGCTGATCCCGGGGAGACGATAAGTCCCACCCGATAGCGTATCGCTGCTATTCCCTGAGAGGTTCCAGGCGGGGATGTTTGTCCCGCCTCCGGGATCTGTTATGGCCGGCATGTCTTTTTGTTCATCCGCGGCCAATTTCTGTCCGGGAGGGACGACTGCGGCATTGCCGCTGGTGGTAACGCAAGTGGCTGGATTTCCGCCCTTCCCCGCCATTGCGTCTCCATAAACCTTGGCATTCCCTGAAAGGCTGATGGCGCCTGCAGTGATCGCGTTGGTGCCCACGTCGCCTTCGTTATTGTGCGTTGCCCAGGTATATGGACCTGCCGATGAATCATAGCTGTCGGTTCTGCCGTTTCCGCTGAGGGTTACGCCGAGATCGCCGAAGATGCCGTAATTGAATAAGCCGGAAGGCGAGAAGGTCGCGGTTATGACGGCCTGGGCCTCGGTATCATCCGGATTGGCCCCTATAGCGGTGAAAGTAAAGATGTTATTGGCGATCATTGTCACACCGGGCGCCTCATAGGAAAACGAGAACCCGGCTGGAGCCGCGAATGGAGCAGATGTCAACACAGTGAATGAATTGGGATCGGTAGGATTGTCAGGGTCCCAGACAACGGTGGGGAGTTGGAATGTCTTCGGGTTTGCCGTGAGGCCCGCCTTCATCTTGGCTAATGCGAAATTTACGCCCGCATCAGCATTGTAAAAAGCCGATGAGCTTGATTTGTAATTGGACCCGATCTGGATGTCGGTCGAGGTCAGAATGACGGCTGTGCTCCCTGCCAGCGCTACGATGGCCAGGAACATCAGAGCGATTACAAGAGCGGCCCCACGGTCGTTTTCAAAGGTTTTTGCAAATCCCATGGAATTTCCCCGCCCACTTCTTAAAAAAAGACCCAGGCGCGTTTCAGCTTTAACGCATTGCACTCTGATGCCGATTTGATGTATTTTCATCCAGACGGTAAAATCGGGTGATGGCACTCTCTATTGTCAGACAGAACACTACCCTGAATCATCCATGGTTAAGTCGAGTACGCAACAACCATGCCGAGCCGGGCGCTTGACTTCGTTATTCTTGAAAATTATGAATACATTGAACCCGTTATAGACATATATATGTCCCGGCAAAGGCGGCGTGCAGCGGACTATTTTTTAATCGGCAATAATATTTATCATTATACTGACATTTTTCGGCAGCATGCTGACATTTTTTGCGTAACCCATGCATCTTATATCACGCTCAACAAGAGGTTCAAAGTCCTATTTTATATTATTTAGGCCATAGAAACATTTAATAAATATTTTCTTTTTATCTGGGAACTGGCAGTTTGAAATGACACATGCAGCCGGCTAACTGAGTTGCCCTTTAACTTTCACCCTTCACCTTTGAGCTTTCAGCTTCTATCTTCCAACAAAGGAACGCCCCATGAAAAAAATACCGACCGCCATCGCCCTCGCCGTTTTTCTGGCATACCCCTCCTTTTCTTTTGCCGACTATGTCATTCACCTCAAGGACGGCACCCGGTTTGTCACCGATCGCTACTTTGAAGAAGGTGACCAGATAAAATTCAAACGCTATGGAGGGGTCTTCGGAATTCAAAAAGACCGCGTCCGTGAGATAGAAGAGATAGACATCCCTGAAAAAAATGAGACACCGCTTGACATAAAGGCACCCGCTGTTGAGGAGGAAAGGGCGAACGAGGGGGCGCCTGAGGATGCAGCGAAGGGGAAGACGATGGGAGAAGAAGCTGCCGGGGAAGGAAAAATTGTCAAAGAAGGAAAGGAAATTAAAGACCATGAAGAAACCGGGAAGGGTTCTGAAAAAGAAAATAATGAGTTGATCGATAAATATGCAAAGGAGTTCGACCTGCTCAAAGAGAAATTTCGACAAGTCCCCATAATGACAAAAGAAGAGCTTCATACATTTGCAGACGAACTGCTTGGATTCAGAAAGGGAGTACTATCGGACCGCCTGGCCGGCATATTCTCACAACATCTGCTTGAAGTATATGCCATGCTGGACGAGGTGAAGGATGTTTCGAGATTGAGGGATCGCTGAGGGATTATGACAGAACAAGTTTTCTGGATGTTGGATTTCCGCCGAAGGCGGGACATGGCGGAAGACTTTCGGACTTCTGAGTCAGATACCCTGTCGGCAATTCCATGGACGGATTGCCAACCTGCAGAAAGGAGCGTTATTCCAAGACCGACATCGCCATGGTCATGGACGTTTCCAGCCAGATTCTGGATTTCAGCGGTTGGTTGATGAATGAAGATGAGATCATGCAGCTATCGTAGCGCAGATCCAATCCGCCATTAATATCAATCGTCTGATTGGCCAGAACAGCACCGAAGATGTTTATTCCCGAACCACCTCCGTTGAAGGTGAGCGTCCCCGTCACCAAAACGATACCACTCCAATTGAACCCACCCCCCAGGGTTAAGTCCCCTTCCACCAGCAACACCCCATAGCCGGTAACGTTTTGCAGTTTCAGCCCACCGACAAGGCTGGTTGCGTCGCAGTAACAAGAGACAAAATCGGTCGAACTGCCGTAAGTCGCGCCATTTTGATCGCTTGTTATTATTATGGTAGCCGAATCCTTCATGTCCTCCAAATAGCCTGAGATATCGATATCGGTGGACCCTTCGACCGGTTCGGCGGGATCTCCCGTATAATCGGGCGTTGAGTTCTCAACTGAAACTGAAGGATCCTTTGTATAGGCCGGCGGAAGGGCCCCGGCGGACCCGCAATTATCTTCGCCGTAGACATTTTGCGAGCCGCCGCCGTTAAAAGTGATATCGCCTTTGCTGTATAGGGTGGACGTTATCGGGGGCGGGATGGGCCTTACGACCTCGAGTTCCAATGCCTTGGACCACTCGCTGCCGGACTTTTTATAAGCAGTTATGATTTCGACAGGCGTGGACCCCGCTCCGGCCGTTCCGGTAAACTGGCAGGCTTTTGCCGGATCAGTTGCGTCCCCGTAGCCGTAATAGACGATGTTTCCGGGGGAGGCCTGCGTGTGGGTTGCCGTGGCCCCGTCACCGTCATAATAATGAGCTGACGATACGGTATGGCCCGCCTGCTCCGCGTCATACTCTCTCTTATGCCTGATCTTAACAAAATAAGGGATATCGCTCTGCAGGCTGTCGTGAATATTATTGTCGTAGTTACTATCGTAGGTGGGGTCATCGGATACCTGCCAGGAGGCATCCGTTCGGATGTATGCAGACCACCATGCATTGGGCGTGGCAGCCGGATCACCCACAAAATTGGGCGTGGAACTGGTTCCTTTGAGGCGTTCCCTCGCTTCCTCCAGCCCTCCCTGTGCAGCATTGAAGGCCTGCGTATTGACACGGAAATTGCCGCCGATCTGCAAATCCGTTGATGTCAGCACCATGGCGGTGCTCCCCACCAGCGCCAGGATAGCCAGAAACATCAGGCCGATAATAAGCGCAGCACCGTCTTCATGGCTGTTCACAGGCCTTAAAAGAGGCAAGCTGCATTTGGTATCTGATAATCGTCTCATTATATTGGGCCTTCCCTTTACAAGTCAAGATTCGGCGGGGTTACATATGAGGTTAAGGTGTAGGTCCTGTAGCCGCTGTTAGCGGAATAGTCGGGGTCCGGCTCAGAGGTCCTCGCGGTGATGATGATCTTAATCTGACGGATATCGGCCGTTGTCGTGGTGGCTGCGCCGTTCATATCGTAGTACTGAAAAGTGAATGCCTGAATATTCTCTGCAAGTGGTTGAGCACCCCCTCCTGTATTGCGACCGATCTGTTTATTCGCGCTGAGGTAGGTGTAGATAATATCTTCATTTGAATCGGATGTATCTCCATCACCATTCAAATCTGCCTGGAGTTCCAACTGTGTCGCACTGTAAGGAATGCCAGCAATAGGTATTTCTGCCGGGTCATAACCCGCCATCTTGACTTCACGAGTGATCATATCCATGGCCGCTCGTGCGTTCTGGATCATCTCGGAAACCTGCTCCTGGACGGCATAGGTCTTACGCTGGCTGACAAAGGCGCTGGAGAGGGCGCCTATAATAACCAGGGCAAGCGCCATGGCGATGAGCAGCTCAATCAGCGTAAATCCTTTTTCTCTACTTTTTTTAGATTTCAGCATCGATATATCTGTCATTGCGCAAGGATGGTTTTGAGTACCACCGAATTATTGTCCGAGTTCCAGTAGGTGGTTACGGTTATTGTTTTCATTCCGGTAGCCGGGGCATTAATCTCTGTTTCAGTCTCTCTCTTAAATTCCGGGTATCCTGTGATAGAATTGTAGCCTTCGGTAGTAGTGGTGTTTGCCGAAGGCATGCTCGAATATCCTAATCTCCTGACATCTTCCATCTTTTCCTGAGCCAGTGTAGTGGCAGTAGTCACTTTTTTGCTGAAACTGTTTCCGTTGATAATGCCGACGGTGAGAGAGGCCATGCCCAGAAGACCGATGGAAAGAATCACAATCGCCACCAGGACCTCGAGGAGGGTGAAGCCGCAGTCCTTGACTTGGTTCATTTGGGTATATGCCTTTTTAACTTTCATCAGATGACCCTATCAATTAATCTTTACCCTACCGGCAATCGAGATTGTAATACTTTTAGAACCCTCGGAATTGACTAAAGTGATAGTTCGATTGGTGGCAGTGCCTCTCGGAGAGAAAACCGGGTCACCGGTGTTGTCCAAATCCAAGTTTACGTCGTGGTATTCATTATGAATATCCTTACTTATGACGTCACCCTCTCCGTCATCCACCGTCCCGTTATTGTCCGCATCATCACATATCCTGTATTGATGGGTATTATCAAAGAAAACTTTTGTCCTCTGGTTTAATTTAACCGCCTTCATCCTCGCGGCCATGAGATCCCCCATCACCATGCGGGCGGCGCCGTTGAGGCGCATGCCCGGGAGCATGGACATGAAGCTCGGAATGGCAATGGCGGCACCGATCGCGATAACGGCGATGACAATCATCATCTCCATCAATGTGAATCCGGCTTGCCGTGAGATATGAGGCGTTATTGCCTTCTTTGATTTGTCGGTTTTCAATGCCATAGCTTCAGCTTTTGGATTCCTCTGAAATGCTTTTCGTTGAAGGTCCGCAGCCAAAGGCCTTCATGGATCGCTATGCTGGCAATAAAGAAGAAACCCTTAATTTCAGCATTTTTTCTTCTGCTCTTTCTCACAGAAATACCCGATAGTCGGAGACCTTTAATGCTTCGGCAAGCTTGCGGGCGCGTTCTTTCCCGATGGCGCGTTTGCCGTTCTCCATTTCACTGATGTGGTGCTGCGGGATGCCGGTCCTCAATGAAAGGTCCTTCTGTGTAAGGTCTTCTCTTGTTCTATAGGCACGCAAAGCGACTTGGCTCTCTTTCCCGAGATATTCAGGGAAAACCTCAGCCACAGAGTATGTGCGATCCTCTTCCGATTCTACGATCCGGGCATACTCTCTTATCCTGTCTGCGTTGCGGCGGCGAACATGGAGCCGCAAGGTGACCATATCATCTGTAAGGCGCTTTTTCGTGACTGCCGGCATAACTGATCTCCACAACCCTGGTTTTTTCTTTGACTTCTCTCCAGACTGCCACATAGGCGGGCTTTCCCTTTTTTAAGTGGCAGTGGTGTTCGTTATTGGGCAGCTTGGAATAGTTGGGCCAGTCACCTCGAACCGGACCAGATGCCTCGATCTCCCGGGCAAGCTGAAACAAGAGGTCCTGTACCCTGCGCGGAAGCTTGTTTTTTTGCTTTCGCGATCCGCTGGTGAATTCTACTGTCCAACCCATATATAAATATCCCTTTTATGGGTATACTGTCAACCTATTGATTGTGTCCCTTTCACGCCACTCTGAACAGCTTTTATGTCATCGTCCGTCCATACATGATCATTGTTAATCAGTCGCTCCAGATTCTCCTTTTTTTCCTTTTTTTCCTTGGTTGATATGGCGATTCTAACAACAGCACCTTCGTGAAACGGCAGATTCTTGAGTTCCAAATAGCCGTTTTTACGTACTGTAGTCTCGAAAATGTGCGTTTCCATCTCAACCTCTTTCGCCGAGTTCTGAGTTAAGGGGAAAGCACCCGTTTGTTGTTCCCAACGAACAGTGCAGCAAGTTCTGTGCCGGGATTAGTGATTTAAGGCTAACTTATTGTATCAAAGGAGGAAAATGATTTCAAGGGACAAGTTGAAGGCAGGAGGGGTGTAATAAATTCATAGGGTTTGGGGGGCAGGTGTAAACAAATCTTACAGCATGGGCGGGGCGGCTCGAAGCTCAAAGCTGAAAGGAGGTATTATTCTTGGAGCTGCCCCGATGAGACCCCAGTGGGCCGCAAGCCCGAACTGGTTGGCGTCGGTCTTCAAAATGGTGTCATCCGGTTGCGCAAGAAACCGCTATTCAGGGACTTGGGAATAATCTGCGTGCATCTTTGAGGAGGAGGAGGAGTTGATTTTCCCGAAGCGGGGAGGAAGCGAAACCAAAACGCCGGTAGAATCGGGATGCCTCGTCGTCAAGGGGGTGGGTCAGCAGAGCTCGTATCCCGGCCTGTTCGGCAATCCGCAGTGTGCGCCCGATGGCATCCTGGAGGAGCCCTCTTCCAATACCGTGACCCTGATGGCTGAGAGACACGGCAAGCCTAACGAGAATCACGACAGGAATAGGGTAATTTCCCATACCCTTCCGGATACGCTCGGGGGCATACAGGGTGGCCACTTCTCCGACCGTCAGGCTGTAGTATCCTACAACGTGGCGATCCTCAGTTACGACAAAGGTCCTGGCTGAACCAGCGGATTGAGCTTGGAAGGCGTGCCGCATGAGCCAACCGTTCATACCCGACTTGCCGCAGTCGAAGGAGTCGAGAAGATGCCCTTTGTGAAGAGGCTCGGGACCGATCAGCGTCATAGCCTATCCCAGCCAAGGGGCGGGTTTCGACAACAGGTCCTCTAAACCGGTGTTGGGCTGCGGCGGACGATCCAGCAACCCCAAAAACTCCTGATATGTCTTCCCCGATACCATGAAGATGCGCTGATCCAGAAGGGCCTGTTCAGCGGCCTGACAGGCGCTGTCTATGACAAACTCCGTCACGGACTTGCGGGAAATTTCTGCCGCTAAACGCAGCACAGCCTCTTGTTCCGGCGTGGCCCGGAGCCCGATTCGAGAGGATTTTGAAACGTTTTTTCGGACCGGCTTTGTCGCAGCCATGACTGACCTCCTTGTTTTTGGATTTATCCCATGTTAGTACATTCGACAAACGATTTCAAGCCATTTTGGGGGAATCCAGCAATTCTCGTTAGACGCTGAATCCCTGATTCCTCAATCCTCAATTCCGGAATTCCGCGGCTCCGAAGCCGGCGAATATTCTGCCGGCAAGACGCCGGCGTGCGAATAATCTCAAATATCCCTTTACAAACCCGAAGGTTAAAGATTAAATTCCGATAAAAAATTTCAGGGGGCTTTATTGACACGTGAATGCGACAAAAAAAAGTGATGCAAAGGGCATGGTGAAGAAAAAAAGCACCTTTCGAGAATATGCCGAGGCAGCGGTCATTGCTATTATCCTCGCCCTTTTTATCCGCACCTTTGTGGTGCAGGCCTTCAAGATCCCCTCCGGCTCCATGGAGCCGACCCTTCTGGTAGGGGATCATATCCTCGTCAACAAGTTTCTGTACGGCGTCAAGATCCCGTTCATCAACAAGACCCTGATCCCGGTCAGCGAACCCGAGCATGATGATGTGATCGTTTTCATATATCCGGTGGATCGGAGCAAGGATTTTATCAAGCGGGTCATCGGCCTCCCCGGCGATGAAATCAGAATAGTGGACAGCGCCATCTATTTGAATGGAGAGCCTTATAAAGACGCGCACGGATATTATTCGGATCAGGGAAAAAGTTATATCAACAAGGGGGCGAAGAACCAGTTCGGACCTGTCACGGTTCCCGAGGATCACCTCTTCGTCATGGGCGACAACCGCAATCACAGCTACGACAGCAGGTTCTGGGGATTTGTCCCCATGAAAGATGTCAAGGGGAAGGCCTTTATCATCTACTGGTCATGGCCCCACTGGAAACGGTTTCTGCATATCATTGATTGAGGCACATTGAGCAGGGAGCTTGGGGCAGGGAGCAGGGGGTATCCATTATCCAGCATCCGCTATCCGGCGCCCCGTATCCGATTCCTCCAGGCTGTTTCAGCGGTTCGAACGGTCAGCAACAGTTCCGGGTCGAGCCCAAATCCATCAAGTTGATCCAGGGGGATCTTGCGAACTTCGCTCACATCCGATGCAGGGGTCGGCCGGCCGCGGGTGATCCATCCCCAATAATCCACCACCACATAATGGTACCGGATCCGGCCTTCCGGATCTCGAAAGATCTTGTCAAAGACGCCCGCCAGCCCGCCGACGGCCATGGAGATGGAGAGTTCTTCCCGCAGTTCCCTTGCCAGCGCCTCCAGATGGGCTTCCCCCAATTCCACCAGCCCGCCAGGGAGGCTCCACAACCCCCTGGACGGCTCCTGATTCCGCCGGGCCAACCAGACGGATGCGTCATCAAATACCACCGCCGCTACCCCGACGAGTGGATGCTCCGGATATTCTCTTTTCATTTCAATCTCTTTAGATCTTGACAAGATCGAGGCATATCTTTAGACTGACTATTTTCGAGGTTTTTTTTCAGGCTCGGAGGTTCACGGATACACGCCCATAACAATGGGGGCGTCTCCTCCGGGGACGAAAACCTCCTTGTGAGCGGCGGCCCCTCATCCATCCACGGAGGATCGCGTGAAAGCCTCTCTCAAAGGAAAATGAGTATGGGAACAAGGGGCTGTCCTCCATCCGGTACCCGGTTTCCCGAGTGTTCGCTTGATATCGCAATTACGGGGAAAAGTAAACCTTCTCCCCGAACCGTCTCCAGCCAAAAATGACATGGACAGAAAGGAATCCAGACAATGAGCGAAAAAAAGACGATTGAAGGGAACGAAGCCGCATCTCACGTGGCCTATGCCATGAGCGATGTGGCGGCCATTTATCCCATCACCCCCTCCAGCAGCATGGGGGAGTATGCAGACGAGTGGGCAGCCCATGGCCGCAAGAACATCTTCGGCCAGACCCTCAAGGTGGTAGAGATGCAATCAGAGGCCGGCGCGGCCGGCGCGGTTCACGGGGCACTTTCAGCCGGGGCCCTGGCCACCACATTCACCGCCTCCCAGGGACTTCTCCTCATGATCCCCAACATGTACAAGATCGCCGGCGAACTCATGCCCGCGGTCTTCCATGTATCGGCCAGGACCATCGCCACCCATGCCCTCTCCATCTTCGGCGATCACTCGGACATCAACGCGGTGCGTCAGACCGGCTATTCCATGATCGCCTCTGCCTCGGTGCAGGAAAACATGGACCTGGCCCTGGTAACTCATCTGGCGGCCATTCGGAGCGGTATGCCGTTCATCCACTTCTTTGATGGGTTTCGGACATCCAATGAGATCCAGAAGATCGAGCTGATCGACTACGACGACATGGCCTCTCTGGTGGACTGGGATGCCATCGAAGATTTCAGGAGCCGGGCCATGAATCCTGAATACCCGCAACTGCGGGGCACTGCCCAGAATCCGGACATCTTTTTCCAGAACCGGGAGGCTGCAAACTCCTTTTATGAACCGATTCCGGACATTGTCCAGGAAGAGATGAAAAAGGTGGGGGACCTGGTGGGCCGGCAGTACCATATCTTTGACTATGTCGGCGACCCCGAGGCCGACCGGGTCATCGTCTCCATGGCTTCCAGTTGCGATACGATCGAAGAAACGGTCAACTACCTGATAGGAGCGGGGGAACGGGTCGGCCTCGTCAAGGTACGTCTCTATACCCCCTTTTCAGCAGACTATTTTCTGAGGGCACTCCCTGCCACGGCCCGGGCCATTGCGGTCCTCGACCGGACCAAGTCCCCGGGGGCCATCGGCGAACCGCTCTATCGGGATGTCTGCACCCTGTTTCACGAACGGGGCAACGCCCCTGTGATCGCAGGAGGGAGATACGGGCTCGGGAGCAAGGATTTCACCCCCACCATGGTCAAGGCTGTTTTCGACAATCTCAAGTCCAGGGCCCCCAAGAATCACTTCACCGTGGGCATTGTGGATGATGTGACGTACACCTCCCTCGATCTGGGCGAGGAGATCGATCCCTCTCCCGAGGGGACTGTCCGGTGCAAATTCTGGGGCCTGGGAGCGGACGGCACAGTGGGGGCCAACAAGAACTCCATCAAGATCATCGGTGAAAACACGGATATGTTCGCCCAGGCCTATTTTGCCTACGATGCCAAAAAATCGGGGGGGATTACCATGTCGCACCTGAGGTTTTCCCCCCACCGGATCCAGTCACCCTACCTCCTGACCCGGTCCGATTTTATTGCGTGCCACAACCCGTCATTTGTCAACCAGTATGACATACTGGACGGGATACGGAAAGGCGGGGCATTCCTCCTCAACTCCCCCTGGACCGCCGAAGAGATGGAGACCCGGCTCCCGGACCACATGAAACGGACGATCCGGCAGAAGGAACTCGATTTTTACAACATCGACGCGGTCAAAATCGCCGAAGAACTCGGTTTAGGGGGTCGCATCAACATGATCATGCAGGCGGCCTTCTTCAAGATCGCCAACATCATCCCGGCCGAGCAGGCCCTCGATTATGTCAAGGCGGCCATTAAAAAGACCTACGGCAAGAAAGGCGACAAGGTGGTCCGCATGAACGTCGACGCCGTTGACAAGACCCTGGCCGCCCTCCAGAAGATCGATGTTCCGGAGGCCTGGGCCACGGCCGGACACGAGGCCTATATGGAAAAAGACGAGCCCGAGTTTGTGAAAGAGGTCATGCGGCCCATGCTGGCCCAGCAGGGGGACAGCCTCCCGGTGAGCGCCATGCCTCCGGACGGTATTTTCCCCACGTCCACTACCCGCTATGAAAAGCGGGGCATCGCCATCCATGTGCCGGAGTGGCAGCCCGAACACTGTATTCAGTGCAACCAGTGCGCCTTTGTCTGCCCCCACGCGGTCATCCGTCCGGTACTGGCGCATGAAGAAGATCTCAAAGACGCCCCTGCCGACTTTATTACCCTCGAGGCCAAGGGAAAGGAACTGAAGGGGTTGCGGTTCCGCGTCCAGATCAGCCCCCTTGACTGCACCGGGTGCGGCAACTGCGCCCAGGTGTGCCCGTCCAAGCAGAAGGCCCTTATCATGAAGCCGCTGGGCACACAAAAGGACATGCAGGTTCCTAATCATGCCTTTTCCACAAGTCTCCCCGTACTGGACGACGTGATGCCGGCGACTTCGGTAAAGGGCTCCCAGTTCAGGCAGCCCCTGTTTGAATTTTCAGGGGCCTGTCCGGGATGCGGCGAGACCTCTTATATCAAGCTGGTCACCCAGCTATACGGCGACCGTATGATAATTGCCAATGCCACCGGGTGTTCGTCCATCTATGGCGGGTCGGCCCCGGTCTGCCCGTATACGGTCAATGCGGAGGGGTATGGACCGGCATGGGCCAATTCCCTGTTCGAGGACAATGCCGAGTATGGATTCGGCATGGAACTGGCGGTCAGCCAGCGACGGGGGAAACTGGCCGACCTGGTGCGCGAGGCCACGGCAGAGGAGGATATCTCAGACGAGCTTCGTGATGCCATGCAGGACTGGCTCGACAATATGGAGGACGGCGACGCATCCAGGGAGACGGGGAACAGACTGGTGGATGCCATCGAATCGGAAATGAGAGAGGCCGGGGAGGAGGTTAATCCGCTGCTCCTGGAGATTCTTGGCAGGAGAGACTACCTCACCAAGAAGTCGATCTGGATCATCGGCGGGGACGGTTGGGCCTATGATATCGGTTACGGCGGACTCGATCATGTGATCGCTTCGGGCCGCGACGTCAATATCCTGGTGCTGGACACAGAGGTCTATTCCAACACCGGGGGCCAGTCTTCCAAGTCAACCCCCACCGGGGCCGTGGCCAAATTCGCAGCCAGCGGCAAAGCCACCCGGAAAAAGGATCTGGGCCAGATGGCCATGACCTACGGATACGTCTACGTGGCATCGGTGGCCATGGGAGCCAACAAGAACCAGCTCCTGAAGGCGGTGCGGGAAGCGGAAAGCTATCACGGCCCCTCCCTCATCATCGCCTATGCCCCCTGCATCAACCATGGCATCAATATGGGCCTCAGTCAGGAAGAGGAGAAGCGGGCCGTGGAGGCGGGATACTGGATCCTGTACCGGTTTGATCCCAGGCTCAAGGAAGAAGGCAAAAACCCCCTGGTCCTGGATTCCAAGGAACCCACCGGCGATTTCAGGGAGTTCCTTATGGGCGAGGTGCGCTACTCCTCCCTGACCCGGACCTTTCCTGAACATGCCGACACCCTCTTTAAGAAGGCCGAGACCGACATGCGGGAGAGGTACGCGGCCTATAAACGGATGGCATCGGAGGGCACTGAAACAAAAAGCGCTGCCGGATCCGAGGGATAGGGCGGCATTGGCAAAATCATTTGGGACAAAATAATTAGCAGTGCCTGAACGAAAATCCTGTTCAGGCACAATTGCGAATTGAGGAATTGAGGAATTCGGGATTGAACGAATAAATTTAAGCTCAATAGAGCTGACCATTTATTTGCGCTTACTCGAATTTAAGAGTTTTTCGTTCGGGTACTAAATGATGACCATAGAACGTTTCAGGTGAGAAAAGGGCCTCTTTTTCAGGGGCCTTTTTCTGTTGGTTTGCCCGGGGGACTACCCCTTCGTGACGTTGCGCCTTTGTGTGAGGGATATTTTTGCTTCCGGTTTGTCCGGGTCAGGATGAAGAAGATGGAAAGAAAGGAAAAGGAAATCAAAGACAGCGCGGAAATAGCGGCGGTCATTCGAAAGGCGGATATCTGCAGGCTCGCGCTCTCGGTGGACAACCGGCCCTATATCGTCCCCCTTAATTTCGGGTTTGATGGGGATTGCCTCTATTTCCATACGGCACAGGCCGGCAAGAAGATTGACATGATCAGACAGAACGCCGCGGTCTGTTTTGAGCTGGAGGCGGGCTGTGGCCTGGTCCGCGCGGAAACCCCCTGCGACTGGTCCATGACGTACCAGAGCGTTGTGGGATATGGAACCGCATCCCTGTTGAAGGGAGCGGAGGAAAAAAGACGGGCACTGGATGTCATCATGGAACATTATTCAGGGCGACCGGGGCAATATCCCGATCGCCTGGTGGATCGACTCGCCATCATCCGGGTAACCATCCAAAGCATGACCGGTAAACGGTCGGGGAATTGATCCGCCCCCTCGGGCACTTCAAAAAAATAAGGAACCCTTTCAAATCCTTACCGGACCTTACCCCCATCCCAACCCCACGAGTTGGGTCCATCCCCCCGCACCCCGGACGGCCAAATTTTCCTTGACACCAAAGATTTGTTGAAATACCTTCGTTCGAAAGAGCGTGTTCTTATCACCAACGGCTAACCTTTTACAAAGGGAGGAGGGAACATGGGTGCTTTAACGATCATGATATTGTCATTTGCAGGTTACATTATTATGTACCATTTGTACGGCCGGTTTATTGGCCGGAGAATCTTTCAGCTTTCAGGGGCCTGCAAAACACCTTCCTGTGAATATGAGGACGGCATCGACTTCGTCCCAACGAAAAAGGAGATCATTTTCGGTCACCACTTTACCTCCATTGCGGGTACCGGCCCGATTGTCGGGCCTGCAATCGCCATTATCTGGGGCTGGCTCCCGGCCCTGTTGTGGGTTTTCATCGGCAGTATCATCATGGGCGCCGTCCATGATTTCGGGGCGCTCATCATTTCCATGCGAAACCAGGGGAAATCCATCTCCGAATACACCGCCAAGTACATCAACAACCGCACCAAGATCTTCTTCTTCCTTATCGTGTTTTTGGAACTGTGGATTGTCGTCGCCATCTTCGGACTGGTGATCGCCATCGTGTTCAACATTTACCCCCAATCGGTCCTGGCGGTCTGGGTCGAAGTTCCCATCGCCATCTACCTGGGCTACCTTATTTATAAAAAAGGCAAGAACCCTCTGCTCTGGTCCATCTTCGCCCTGGCCTTGATGTACATCTGTGTCTTCCTCGGGCCCTGGGCCCAGTTCAAGATGCCCACCATTGCGGGGATTCCGCCCACCGGTATCTGGACCATCATTCTGCTCGCGTATGCCTTTATCGCATCCACCCTGCCGGTAACCACCCTGCTTCAGCCCCGGGACTTCATCAACTCCCACCAGCTGGTCGTGGCCATGGCGTTGCTGGTCCTGGGGGTCCTGGTCTCCGCCTTTGGCGGCAGACTTGATATCGTGGCGCCGGCCGTCCAGATGTCGCCGGCCAAAGCGCCCTCCATGTGGCCGTTCCTGTTCATCACCATCGCCTGCGGCGCCATCTCCGGATTTCACTCCCTGGTGTCATCCGGGACCTCGTCCAAACAGGTGCGGGATGAAAACGATTCCCTGTTCGTGGGATATGGTTCCATGCTCATGGAAGGGGCACTGGCCACCCTGGTGATCATCGCGGTGGCCGCCGGCATCGGCATGGGGTACACGCCCAAGGGAGGGGGCGGAACCCTGACCGGCGTTGCTGCATGGACCACCCATTATTCCTCCTGGGCCGCAGCAGCGGGCCTGGGCTCCAAAATCACCGCTTTTGTGGACGGGTCCGCCAACATGATCGTGGCCATGGGCATTCCGAAAGTCTTTGCATTGGCCATCATGGGGGTATTCGTGGCCTCCTTTGCGGGAACCACCCTGGATACGGCCACCCGGATCCAACGGTACGTCATTGCCGAGCTTGCCGGGGATTTGAGGCTCAACTTCTTGACAGGCCGGTATATGGCCACCTCAATCGCGGTAGGAAGCGCCCTGATCCTCGCCTTTACTGCGGGTGCCAGTGGATCGGGGGCATTGAAACTGTGGCCGCTGTTTGGAGCCGTCAATCAAACCCTGGCGGCCCTTGCCCTGGTCATCATCACCCTCTATCTGGAAAAACAGGGCGGCCTGAAGTGGCTGATTGCCGGAATCCCCGCCGTGTTCATGGCGATTATGACCATCTGGGCCGTTATCATCAACCAGGTACAATTTGGTGTAGACCAAAATATATTGCTGCAAGTGATCAATGTCGTCATTCTCTTCATCGCCATCTGGATCGTTGTGGAGGGCGTGATCAAATTTTTCCGAATGCTCGGAAAACCACCTGAACAACCAGAAACCGTACCGGCGGCGTAACGACGCGGCGGAGGTACCGTCTGGAGGCGGTACCTCCGCCATTTCATCCCGCCTGCCGAAGCCGGGGGTTCGAGGTCCCTTCGAGCCCTCCCGGACGGGCGAAGGTTTGCGGGCAGAGGGTTTTCAACACCCTGCCCAGACGATCCGCCCCCTTTCTCCCAGCCGAGCATTCCAGCGCGGGACGGATTGAGATATGGCAAACCAACTCAGGCGAAACTATTTTTTTGTCCTCTTGCCCGCGGTACTGGCCCTGGCCGTGCTGTACGCGATTAAGACACTCGACGTGGTATCCGGGACCCCGATCCATCCGGTGGGCGGCCTGTCGTTCCTGGCCCCGGTTGTCTTTGTATTGTCTGTGATCTTTGCAATTGCCTTACCCATTTTCTACCGTTCCCTCTTCGCCCACAGGATGCGGGACGAAAAGACCGTGTCTGAAAAAGAGCTGTTGAAATTCGAACGGACGCTCATTCACATCTCCCTGGTGACGCCGTATCTGATCCTCCCCGCCTACCTCTTCGAATTTCCCCGCTTCTATTTCGCAGGGACGGTTTTAATGGCTCTGTACGCCGTGTACTACTTCTATCCCTCCGGAAGGCGCATCCAATTCGAGCGCCGCATGTTCAGGGTGAGATGACGATCGCCCGCGTCTTCATTCCATGAGGCTGTCATGATTCGTATTCTGAAAGGCATGAAGGATAAATTCGTCGAGTTTCTGAAAATCTCCGATGAGGTGGCGCGGAGCAACGCTGTTCAGACCATTGAATACGAAGAGGAAGAGCTTGAGAATATCTTCGGTGTCCTGGTGTTGGGCTCCTACGTGGGGATGCCTTCCCCCCCCATGCAGATTTCGCTGGACTTGATGCCTTTCATGGAAAAGGAGCTTATCCTGATGATGGAAAAAGTGGACACCGCAAATCAACCCCTTTCCCACCTCTTCTCGGCCTTTGACATAGGATAAGAAATGAACCGGGCAAAGCATCTGTTTTTCATGGGCAAGGGCGGGGTGGGGAAGTCCACGTCCGCGGCGCTCTTTTCCACCTTCCTGGCCAAAAAGGGATTTCGTGTGGTGGTGGTCTCCCTCGACCCTGCACACAACCAGGCCGACATCTTCGAGCGTCCCCTTTCCGATAAACCGATGGAGGTCGCCCCCAACCTTCTGGCCATTGAAATCGACCAGGATACCTGGATTCGCGCCTACCTGAAGGATGTGTATCATCAGATCAACAGGACCTATTCCTACTTAACCGCCTTCAACCTTGAAAAATATTTCGGGGTCATCAAGCACTCGCCGGGTTTGGAGGAGTACGCGCTCATCCTGGCGTTGGAGCATATTCAAAAGAAATATGCCGAGTGGGACTACCTGATTTTCGACATGCCGCCTACGGCGCTGTCGCTGAAGTTCTTTGCCCTCCCCTCCCTCTCCCTGGTGTGGGTGGAACACCTCTTGTCCCTCCGCCAGGAAATCATTAAAAAGCGAGACCTGATCACCAAAATCAAACTGCTCACAAAGGAATTCGAAAGGGACAAGGTCCTTAACAAGATCGAAGCCCAGCGTGCGCAATATCGGAAGCTGAAGGAAACATTTGAGAACCCCGAGAAGACCCGGGTATATCTGGTGTTGAACCCGGACAAGCTTTCGCATGCAGAATCCCTTCGAATTTTAAACTCCCTCAAGGAAATCAATGTCCCCCTGTATCGAACCGTTTATAACAAGAAACCCGTGAATAACGCATGTGCTCAAATCGATCCCGTCTTTGCCAATATTCCCATGCTCAACTTCCCCTTATCCGACACGCCGCTCATCGGAATGGATGCCTTGCAGCACTATCTCCAAGCGAACCAGGAGGAAATGGAAAACCAGCTGAACCTCTGCTGAATGGCTCCCCGGCCGGCGCCTCCGAAGGATCGCATCGCACATTGTGCGGATGCCCTCCGGCCATCCGTTTCCGCCGGATATGACGAGATTTGGGGGAAAAGCAGAGAAATGAAAGACCGCTGGTGAGCCGGTAAACAATAAGCGGATTCTGGAGGGCAGACAGGGGATCAGCCGGTGGCTCAACAGGTCGGCCTGGGGGGCTTCTTCTGCTGGTTTAGGATGCCCTGGGCAGAGCGAACCGCGCCAGCCTTTTTAATTCACTTTCGCTGGTGAGGTCGTAATGGATTGGGGTGATGGTGATGTGGTTCTGTTTCAGGGCCACGGAATCGTTGTTAGGATTGCCGTTTTCGATGAATGTTTCCCCCATGAGCCAGTAGTAAATATGTCCCCTCGGATCGCTCCGCCGCTCAAACCGCTCCTCGAACCTGGAAGTCCCCTGCCTCGCCAGGACCACGCCCCGGATGTCTTCAGGGGGTACTGCAGGGATGTTCACGTTCAGGGCGGTCCCGTTGCTCAAGTCGCTTTCCATCATGAATCGGATGATCTCCCGGCTGAAACGGGCAGCGAAACTAAAATCCGGATCTTTCAGGGCGGCGATGGAGATGGCTGCGGACCTGATGCCCAGGAACGCCCCTTCGGTGGCCGCGGAAACCGTCCCTGAATAGAGGATGTTGACGCCCACATTGGCCCCCACATTGATGCCGGACAGCACCACGTCCGGGGGGGTGTCCATGAGTTCCTTCACCGCGATCTTGACGCAATCGGCCGGCGTGCCCTTTACCGCATGGCCGAAAAAGCGGCCCTTCTTCCTGACCGCCTGAACCCGGATGGGGAGGGAGAGGGTGATGGCGTGACCTACCGCGCTCATCTCTGTTTCAGGGGCCACGATATGGAGGTCATGCTCCGGCTTCAAGGCATCATAGAGGGCGAGAAGCCCGGGCGCGTGGATTCCGTCGTCGTTGGTCAGAAGGATTTTCATCGGTTTGGAGTTGCCGTCGCATAAGTCCGGGTATCGGTTGTTCCTGCCTCCCTGTGAGACGCCGGGGATCTGCTTCCAACCCGCCGGTCTCCGGGCCGGTTGGAAATCGAAGCGTGAACCCCGCGGCAGAAGGAAACCTCTTCACCCTGACCGAAAATCTAATTTGTTTGCATTTTAAACGATTTTTTTTTATCTTACATGTACTCTATTTATCACGATTTGCCAAAGGAAATTTGAACCCCGATCGGAGGCTTCCATGCGAGAAATACCCGTCCGGACCGTTGTGGATGCGGTCGGAGATGCCTGTATACGGGCCAATATTGAATTGGGCGCCGACGTTGTGGAGGCCCTGGCGCGGGCAGTGGACCATGAAGAATCCGAGGTGGGCAGGGACATCCTCAAAAAGCTCCTGAAAAACGCCCGGATCGCCAAAGCGGAGAAGATCCCCATATGCCAGGATACCGGCGTGGCCGTCCTCTTTGTGGAACTGGGCCAGGAGACGGTGGTGACCGGCGATCTGTACCAGGCCCTTGAAGACGGGGTCCGGAAAGGATACGAGGAAGGATTTCTTCGAAAATCCGTCTGCGATCCCTTTACCCGGAAAAATACCGGCGACAATACCCCCATTATTGTCCATCTGGACCTGGTCCCTGGAGACGGCCTGAAAATCTGGGTGGTTCCCAAGGGCGGGGGGAGCGAAAACATGAGCCGCCTTTTCATGCTCCCGCCTGCTGCCGGATGGGAAGGGGTCAAGGAAAACATCTTGCAGACCGTAATCGAGGCGGGGCCCAATCCCTGCCCGCCGACCATTATCGGCGTGGGCATCGGGGGAAACTTCGAACAATCGGCTATCCTGGCCAAGAGGTCCCTGCTCCGGCCGTTGGGGACCTCCAACCCGGACCCGCGGTTGAATCCGATGGAACAGGAACTCCTTACCGAGATCAACAGGACCGGCATCGGACCCCAGGGTCTGGGCGGAAGGATCACGTCCTTGGCCGTTCATATCCTGATGATGCCCTGTCATATCGCCAGTCTTCCATTGGCTGTCAATATCCAGTGTCACGCCAGCCGCCATGTGGAGATCGTTCTTTGATGCTGGATACTGGATACTGGATACTGGATGCTGGATACCGGGATGGTTTCAGCTTTGCGCTTTCACCTTATCAAAGGCCCACGGAGAAGCCATGGATACGGAATATCACCTGACCACGCCGCTGTCTGTTGAAGACATCGCCCCCCTCAGGGCCGGGGACCGCGTCACCATCACCGGAATCGTTTACACGGCCAGGGATGCGGCCCACCGGAGGCTCCTGGAGCTGATAGACGCGGGAATAGAACTCCCTATTCCGATCAAGGGGCAGGTCATCTATTACGTAGGCCCGTCCCCGGCCCCGCCGGGCCGGGTCATAGGGGCCGCCGGCCCCACCACCAGCTACCGGATGGACCCTTTTGCACCCAGGCTCCTGGAACTGGGTCTCAAGGGGATGATCGGCAAGGGCAAACGTTCAAAAGCGGTCAAGGACGCCATGATACGGCACAAGGCCGTTTACATGGCCGCCATCGGCGGCGCAGGCGCCCTCATGGCAAAGGCCGTCAAGGCGGCCCGGGTCGTGGCCTATGATGAGTTGGGGCCGGAGGCCATTCGGGAACTGAAAGTGGAAAAGCTCCCGGTTGTGGTGGTTAATGACACCCTCGGAAACGACCTCTATCAGGAGGGGCAGGAGAAGTATCGGATATTGGATCCTTGATACTGGATGCTGGGATGTTGGTTTTTCTGACTTCTGACTTCTGACTTCCGACCTCTGGTACTTGATGATGGCTGATACGTTTAACAGCGCAATCCCGCTTTTCGGGCGGGACGCAATTGCTAAATATCCCGCCTCCGGCGGGCCTCAACTGACGTACAGGAGAATATGGCATGGCCAAGAAAACAGGACCCCGCATCTGGTGGTGGATCGTTCCAGCGGTAATAATATTGGCGGGACTCGGATACTATTTGTACACCAGAACCGGCCCGGAGACTGAAAAGACCCTGACAGCCGATGAGCAATATCATGACCGGGAAGGTGGCGTCTCCGGCAGCCCCCGGGAAGGCGGCGGGGCCGCGCCCGTCGACAAAGACGCATCCATGCCCATGCCCAAAGCGCCGGGACAGGCCGAACCTGAAACCTCCGGCAAAGAGGGTGCGGTCCCGGAAACCTTTCCAATTGAAAAGAAAAAAACTTTCGAGTCACCCGAGGTGGCGGCCCAGGGTCCCATGGAAGAACTTTTTGTGAAGGCGGAAAAAGCATCTTCCAGTCCTGAGGCGACGCCGGAAAAGGACGAATATTGTACCCTCATCGATGAGCAGGTAGCGGATTTTTTTGACTCCGTAGACACGGCCGCATATCTCCGACGCTTCAACCTGGAAAAGGACGCCTTTCCATATTTCGCCCAAATCATAAAAAAACTGGAGGCCAAACCGCCCCATCCGGCCGGCGAGGGGATTAATCCGACCACCCTGCTGTCCAATATCTATTTCTTTTCCCGCGCCCTGGACCGGAAGGATCTGCGCGTCATCAAAGAAGTCATTTCCAACGAGAGCGACACCATGGAGTTCAATCTGGAGACCTTCTACCGGTGGCTCATGTTGGGGAAGGACTGCCCCAACCCCGGTGACGTTCGCCCGCCATTTGACATTACCTACCGATATGCGGGATTTTTTCTGAATACTACCGGAGGAAGGGCCTATCTGTTCCGACGCCCGTTACGCTTGAGGCTTCTGATAAGCTACTATTGTGTTCTCATTGTTTACCAGGCAGACAGGCTTGGCAAAAACAGCTATGGGCTCAATGTGTTTCCTTATATTCAGCCACTGAAAGATGAACTGGCGCACCATCCCGAACTCGAATTCCAAAACCGATATATCAATACGTTGAACAGGATTGAAAATTATTATCTCCAAAGACGCTGATACGCGCCTCGCCTGATCCCATTCGTGGCGTCCGTGTGACCTTTAGAATCTTTGGTTGTGGCTTCTCTCCACCCTGCGGAGAAGTCGGTGCCATATCGGTAAGAGCGTGGGGGTCTCTTTCTCCCGCCCAAGGGCGGGACATTAAAATGGGACCATAACGCTCGGCGACCGCCCCGGGGCGTTGAATACCTTTTTGGAAAGGCAGCAAGAACGACCGTCATATGAAAGCCTGTTCTTGGGGCTGTAACGAACCGCAGTTTAAAGCTCTGCTGCCGTTCCCACGAGCTGTTGTAGGTTTTTGTCCCGCCTCCTGGGCGGGAGAAAGAGACCCCCACGCGCGCTCAAAAATTGACCGGATTTGCACCAATACTCTTTGGGTTGCGGCCGTTAGGCCACCTTAGGGGAACCGGGTTCAGTCTTAAAATTTGACTTTTGGCGCCTCCTGCCGCTCCTTCGGGACCTCAAAAAAAGTCGCCTTTTCAAACCCGAACATGCCTGCGATGATATTTGTGGGAAAATGCCGTATGGTGATGTTATAGGTCTTGACCGCCTCATTGAACCGCATGCGCTCAACAGCGATACGGTTTTCCGTCCCGGCCAGTTCATCCTGCAGACGGATAAAATTGGTATTGGCCTTGAGCTCCGGATATCGTTCCACCACCACCAGCAACCGGCTGAGCGCAGACGATAATTGATTATTGGCCTCGATCTTTTCGTTGACCGTATCCGCGCTTCCCACCTTGGCGCGCGCCTCAGTGACCTTTAGCAGCACCTCTTTCTCGTGGCCGGCATAGCCCTTGACGGTTTCCACGTAATTGGGAATCAGATCGTAACGCCGCTGAAGCTGGTTTTCCACCTGGGCCCATGCCGCCTTGACGCCTTCATCCAGGCTCACCAGCCTGTTGTAGGTCCCTTTCATATAGGAATACATTCCTATGACAATGACCAGTAGAACGCCCAAAACAATGACCAGGCTTTTCAATCCCTTGCCCATGATATCCTCCGAATAGGGATAAACCGCAAAAGTGCCTAAACAATTCCTCAATTGCTTAATTTTGATGGTCCCGCAAAAAGTCGAAAATGCCCCTTTTCCGTCATTCCGGCGAAAGCCGGAAACCAGTGTTCTCAAGCGCTTATGAAACCCGTGGACCCCGTTTTTCAACGGGGTGACGAGTTTTTACGAATGCATCAATTTTGAATTCCGATAAGGGCTATTCCTGATTAAAGGAATCTATGATATTGGAAAGCCTCTGCATTTCCCTGAGACAGCCTTTAAACAGCACAACCATCTCATCATCCCGAAGCCCGGATCGACCTTCCCGAATATCGAGGATCCCTTCAAACACGCTCCCCTCCATCGCAAACGTCGCTGCTGCGGCCCGGATAATCTCCCGCTTGGTAGCGGGGAGGGCAATTCCCCTGAGGTGAAGCAGGGCTTCAAAGATGGCGACCAGGGCCGGGAGGGCCTCCCTGATCACGGATTTCAAGGCCTTTGCCTTTCCGCCGCTTTCCATGAAGGCCTCCCGCAGGAGGAGGAGCTTCCCCTTGATCTCCCGCTCACACTGGAGCCGGAGGAATTCCGGTTTGAATTCAAGGGTGTTGAGGATCTCCTTACCAAAAACCTGTACATGATTGCGCTGGAAACCGAGATATTCCATGGGGAATACATCCAGAGAGCTTCTTACATACGCTTCTGTCAAAAAGAGAGGAAGGGCCACGCCCCGTTTGCGCCATTTGTCCACCACCCCGAATGAACGGTCAATGTGCTCGATGCCATTTTCCGTCAGCGTCACCATGAAATTGATATCCGATGATCCGGGCTGAAAATCCTGACCCGCTGCACTCCCGTAGAGAATAATGCTGACAAGATCCTCCCCGAAAAGGCCCTTGTAGTCAGCCGTCACCTCCGAAAATATGGTTTTTGGATCTTGAATATGCCTTCCCATGTCTGCTCCTCCGGGCCATGTCGTGCCGATCTGCTTCAGAAACCCCCGCCTGCGCCCCCGCCGCCGCTCATGCCGCCGCCGAATCCCCCGAATCCGCCGCCGAATCCTCCAAAGCTTCCCCCCGATCCGCCGTAACGGGTGCCACGCGCCCCGCCTGCGCCAAAGAGAAAGGGAAGGAGAAAGAGCCAGGCCCCGCGCCGGCGCCTCGATATGGCCATGATGATGAAAACGATAACCAGAATCGGGAGGAAGGAGAATCCGGAACTCTTCTTTTTTGGAGGCGTTTCGGGCATTCGCCCCGCCAACTCGACCCCTGCATCTTCGGCAATGATCCGTGAAACCGCCGAGGCACCTGCGAGAAGCCCCTCGCCGAATTTGTCCTCCTTGAGATACGGAACCATGTACCGGTCCCGGATCTCACCAACCAGGCCGTCAGGCAGAATTCCCTCCACGCCGTATCCGGTCTCGATCCGCATCTTTCTCTCTTTGACGGTCACAAAGATGAGGACACCCTTGTCTTCCCCCTTTTTTCCGATTCCCCACTCAGCGTACAACCGATTTGCATAGGCGTTATACTCGGCTCCCCCGATGTCCGGCATGGTGACGACCACCACGGGGATTCCGGTCTTTTGGAGGAGTTCCCCGGTAACAGCGGCAATCTTTTCGGCATATGCTGGAGGAATCACCCGGGCATAGTCATTGACCAGGCCCTCTGGTTTGGGGATTGGACGTTCGCCCAGGGCCGCCACCACAGGGACCAGGCAAAGGAGAAGAACAACGCTTATGAGCCTGAAGAAGGCTGCTCCGGATCGCCCGGGGAGGGTATGTCGAGGCGCGTCAGGCATGGGCCTCCAGGTTATGGGTTGTATTTTCCGGGTTTGTTGAGTTGTTTGGGTTCATTGGGTTCGGGTTTTCCGTTTCCGGCTGGCTTCGCCGTTTGTCTTTAATTGTTATCACATAAAAGCCTTGGCGGTCAATAGGTTATAGGCGCAAGGCGCAAGGGAAGAAGCGGTTTAATAAGAAAACAGCAACGAGCAGGGAGCCAAAAGCTCAAAGCTGAAAGCATCCAGCGTTCGCCCATCCAGTATCCAGCATCCAGCATCTACTTAATAGTTGCATGGAAGACGGAAGTGTGACAGACTGAAAGGAATGACCCGGCCGGTTGACGCATCGGGTTGATCCGAAACCTCAGCACTGCAGGGGCGCTGTTATGACAGAAAACTTTCTGGATATCTCTTCCTTTGCTCTAAGCAGAGTGATTGACATTATTTACAGGGATGAAGAAGAACTGGCCGACGTTCTCCACTTCGTCGTCTCCCTGGCAGCAGAGCTGACCGGCGCAAAAGGGAGCACCCTTCGTGTCCTGGAACAGGGAACCTTTCACCTTAAGGTGGTTTCGGCATATGGTCTCAGTAAGAAATACCTCAATTCAGGGGCCATCGATTCCGGGAAAAGCATCACCGAGATCATGCAGGGGGATATCATCCTTATCAACGATTTTGAGAAGGATCCCCGGATACAGGACCTGGAAGCTGCCCGAAGAGAAGGCCTGGCCGCGGTGATCGGCATCCCTTTTACGGTAAACGAGACCACCTACGCCATACTGAGAATCTACTTCGGATCCAAAAAGATCCCCAGCCACGACGAAATCAATTTTTTAAAGAGTCTGGGAAAACTGGCCTGCCTGGCCATCGAACGGGCCGCCATGCGTGAAATGCGAATCGGCCAGAATTCCGGATAGCATCTCTTCCCCCTCAACTGTCATCCATCGGCCATCATCAAGCACCAGAGGTCAGAAGTCGGAAGTCAGAAAAAGCAGCATCCCAGCACCATCAATCATGAGCCATCAGCCTGGTCCCGCCTGACCAGGCACATGAGTATGCTGCCGATCGCCGCCATGGCCACATTGATCATGAACGGAACATCATAGGATCCGGTGCTGTCACGCAAGAGTCCGCTCACCCAATGGACCGTGATCGCCCCGATACCGTAAAACGGCGTCCACACACCGATCACTGTCCCCATCATCTGTCTGGGAAAAAAATCCCCGGCGCAGGCCCCGTACATCGGAAAGGTGGCCCCGTAAAAAACAGCCATGATCCCAACCAGCAGATAGAGCATGCCCCACGAGTTTCCACTCAGGAGTATCCCGATCAGACACGCGGTAATGAAAGAATTGGAAAGGATAAGCGTCCTTCTCCGGCCCAGATAATCAGACATGGGCAGAACCGTCAGTACGCCGATCACCTGGCACGTCCCGTGCACCGTCGCCAGGAGACCTGCCTTCTCAAACGGGAGGCCGAGCTGGAAGCGGGCATAATCCACCATAAAGGTGGTGATCCCATACAGGCTGTAGGAGATCGCGAAATAGGAGAGCCCCACAAGCCAGAATGTCCGGTCTCTGAACACCATGGAGAGGACCGGGCCCTCAGGCCGGCAGGGTATTGCCGGTCTCTGTTGTCCATCCTCCTCCTTCTGTCCCCACGGCCGGTATCCCACGGACTCGGGAGTGCTCCTCAGGAGGAGTCCGTTTGCCAGGACCATGATAAGGGCACAGAATCCCAGAAAATACCATGCATAGCGCCAGCTCCACTGATTCACGATCCAGGGAAAGGCGATTCCCATGGTGGCAAAACCGAGGCCGTAACCTGTGGAAAGGATGCCGAGGGCCAGTCCCCTCCGCTTCGGTCCGAACCACCGCTGGACCACCGTAATCACAGGCGTCCACATGCCCGTGCTTCCCAGGCCCACAACGGCAAAGGCGATACATGCCATCCAGAAGGAACTGATGCTGCCCATCAGGAGAACACCGGCGCCCAGGATGCCCGCACAGGTGCAAATCACCCACCGCGCACCGAAGCGATCCGTGAGATACCCGGCCAGCGGGGTCAAGGCCACATACGAAAGAAAATAGGCATTGTAGATGGAGCCCCCGGCCGTACGGCTGAAGCCGAGGTCCCCGATCATCACCGGAAGGACGACGCTGTAGCCGAGGCGGACCGAATAATTGATAAAGAGGTTGGCAAAACAGGTCCCTAAAATAATCCAGGCCCAGTGAACGCCCTTTTCTTCTCCCAGAACCGATATCTCTCTCTGTTCCAATCCCTTATCCCAAAAGAGGCACCTGAATAAATATCCGCTTCAGAGGACTCCCCCGGTTGGCTTGTCCCTGGAAGCGGCTGCTTCGGCTAAAAGCCGTACAAATCGGAGCATATCCAGTATCCCTGTTACCCCATCTGTTCATGTACCGTCAATGCCTTTCCATGGATGGGCGGGTTTTCTGACGTCGCCATCTGCCGAGGCGTTATGGCGTGGCTATGGCATCCTTTTGATATCGATGTATTTTTCAGGTCTTATTCAGGAGAGGGCCACTAGTGCATAATTTTTGCATGAGACTGACTCAGGCCAGCCCCATATCAAGTTGGGTTGACCACAAAAGGAGAGAAAGAGACCGTCGCCCATGTTGAATGTATTGGATTGTACGCCCATCGCGCAATTTGCCATCGGAATGGATCACAGAATTACCTACTGGAACCGGGCATGCGAACTGCTGACAGGCTTTTCAGCCCACGAGATGATCAACACGGACCGCCAATGGGCGCCCTTCTATCAGGATAAACGTCCTGTCCTGGCAGACCTTATCGTGGCCGGTGATTTGGAGACCTTTCTACGGGTCTATCAGGGTAAAGGGGCCTCAACGTCAGGGGTCGTCCCCTATGCCTGGCAGGCCACCGATTACTTTGAAGACCTGGGCGGCGTTCCAAGGCACATCTTTTTTGTAGCAGCGCCGGTGGTTGATGCCGAAGGCAGGATCGTCGGGGCCGTGGAGACCCTCCAGGACATCTCCAAACAGGTTCGGGCCGAAAGGGATCTGAGGGCCGGCGAAAAACAGTATCGTATTCTGACCGAAAAGGTAGCCGACGGGATACTGGTCCTCCAGGACAGCACGTTGATATTCGCAAACAGTGCTTCCGCCCGCATGCTTGGGTTCGAAAAGGCCGATGAACTGATCGGCCGGAAGGCCGTGGATTTTGTTGCCGGGGATTTCCAAGAGGCCTTCAGGACCATGGGCGAGGGATTTGAGACCGGGGAGCTACAGGACAAGGTCATTAAAATTCGATGCCTCAGGGCCGACGCCCGGGAGATCTGGGTGGAGGCCCACAATGAATTCATCCATTGGGAGGGTGAACCGGCTATTCTGGCTACCCTGCGGGATATCACCGAGACCCGGCGCCAGGAAATGGCCATCGAGGCGGAGGCAGCGGAGCTCCGGAGCGAAAACAAACGGTTGAGGTATGCGGGCAGAGGTCGATATCGGTTCGGGCGGATTATCGGCAAGAGCGAGGTCATGCAGGAGGTCTATGATCTTATTCTGAAGGCCGCGGCGACCGAGGACAATGTCTTGATATACGGGGAATCGGGAACCGGCAAGGAACTGGCGGCCCGGGCCATCCATGAGTTGAGCGACCGGAAAACCAATGAATTTGTGCCGGTTAACTGCGGCGCCATCCCCGAAGCCCTCATGGAAAGTGAATTCTTCGGGCATAAGCGCGGGGCCTTTACAGGGGCTGTTGCCGATACCCACGGCTATCTGGCCTTTGCCGATGGCGGGGTCCTCTTCCTGGACGAGGTGGGCGATCTCCCGGCGACCATGCAGGTAAAACTGCTCCGCGCGGTTGAAGGTGGAGGATATGCCCCGGTGGGAAGCAATCGAACCGAGACATCGAACTGCCGTATTGTGGCCGCCACCAATAAGGATCTGAAGACATTGGTGAAGGATGGGACGATGCGTGAGGATTTTTTCTACCGGATGCACGTGATTCCGTTTCACCTTCCGCCTTTGAGGGATAGAAAGGAGGATATCCCCCTGCTTGTGGAGCATTTTCTCAAGGCGACCGATAACGGAAAAAATGTATCCCTCCTGCCGGAGAGGGTAATGGAGGCCCTTTATCGCTATGACTGGCCCGGAAATGTCCGGGAACTTGAAAACCTGCTGCGCCGGTATCTTGCCATGGGCCGGATCGATTTTTTGAACCTGGGGCAATCCTCCGGATGGGAGAGGCCGCATTCAAGCGTCACCGGCCTGCAGAAGATGACCCTGGCGGACGCTGTCGAACATTTTGAAAAAGACCTGTTGGTCAAGGCCCTGGAAAACAATCAATGGCACAAGGCACGGGCCGCCGCCAACCTGGGGATCTCCAGAAGGACCCTTTTCCGAAAGCTCAAGAACCTGGAGTTATCCTAGTCCCGTTTCGGGACAGAAGTGTCCCATAAGCAATTTCAAACATAAAATCATATAATTATACTGTTTTATCCTCCCTGACAGTGTCAAAGGTGTCCCGACGGATCCCAGGCCCATCTTTTGATAAAAATCCTCGCATGGCCTGAATATTCTATCTATTACAAATAGTTGAGGAGTTCTCTCATTCTCCTGGCACTGCTTTTGCTCTAAGAGTGTCACCGTCCGCGCATGGATGCGATATTGATGGGGGCTTTATGAATATCCTGGTAGTGGAAGATGAAAATTCCATAGCAAAGCTGATCTCAGAGATCCTGGAGACCTGGGGGCATCGGGTCCAGCGGTCGGGCACAGGGAGTGATGCGCTCGAGAAGGCGCGGAGGGCCGACGTTGACCTGATCCTTCTGGATATCTCCCTCCCGGATATTCAGGGTCATGAATTGATCCCGTTTTTCAAGGCGTCTCAACCTCACGTGGGGATTGTAGCCATGACGGGGAGCAATTCTCGCGAGCTGGAATCGAAGGTTCGACGAGAGGGGGTGATCTATTACATGATCAAACCTTTTGAGCTGAAGGTCCTGAAAGCGGTGGTGGATCATGTGTCAAAGAGAAGGAAATCGCCCTCCTTCTCCCCTGGGCCGGAGGCGTTAGACGTCAGAGCCCTGTTTCCATAAGATGCTGATGCATCATCTCCCGTTATTCAAGGCGGAGATCGGAACGCGGAGCGCGGAGCGCGGAAGCCGGGAACCGGGGTGCCATATTCTCCGTCAAACAGTTCTTTATAATGGGGCGAAACATACCTTAATCGTATCAAACAAATGGAAGGAGTAAAGAGATGAAGAGAAGATCACTCGGGTTTAAACTGGTTGCAGGCGGCATTGCAGTGGTCCTGATACCCTTGGTGGTGATAGGGATTTTTGCGGTGACCAAGGCATCCAGTTCCCTCGAAGCACTGGCAAAGGAACAGGCCGTTAACATCGCCAGGGACCTGGCGAACATGACACAGATGGCGCTTTTGCAGCAGGTGACATTTGCAGAGGAAATGGCCCTGGGAACCGAGATGAGAGAGGCCGCGGCAAAGGTGGCCGACTCGGGCGCACAAGGCGCTGTCGATGAGATCGCCCGGCTGAATGCCCGGTTGGCGGATGCTGCAAAAAAGGTGGGAAAAAATTTTGAGACGATTGTCGTCAGCGATGCCTCAGGGAATGTCTTTGCTGACGGCAGCGGCGGGACTCTGAAGGGGATTTCCATCGCAGATCGCGACTATTTTCATGTGGCGAAAAACGGGAATGCCAACGTCGGCACGGCAGTCAAGTCAAAGAGTTCCGGCCTCCCCGTGGTTCCTGTTTGCGCACCGGTCGTTTCCGGCGAAGGCAAGCTTCTGGGAACCGTCACAACGATTCTGAAGACCGATTTTCTGACCGATAACATCACCTCCGTCAAGTTGGGAGAGACCGGATATCCCTTTATGGTGGACAAAACCGGCCTGGTCGTTGCCCACCCCAATAAGAAGCATATCCTCGAGACCAACCTGGCAAAGACCAAGGGAATGGAATCCATCATGGAAAAGATGCTGGCCCAGAAGACCGGCGTGGATTCCTATTACTTTGAAGGGGAGGACAAGATCGCCGGGTATACCCCGATACCGATTACAGAATGGAGTATCGGCGTGACCCAGCCCTCGGAAGAATTCATGGGGGCCGCCCATGCCATCCGGAACATGATTCTCCTCGTGGGGGGCATCTTTCTGGCCGTCACCGTCTTGGCCGTCCTCTTTTTTGCGAGGGGCATCACCCGGCCCATCATGGCCGCGGCCCACGGGCTCAATGAGGGTTCGGAGCAGGTGGCGTCCGCATCGAGTCAGGTGTCCGCCGCCAGTCAGTCGTTGGCCGAAGGGGCATCGGAATCCGCGGCGTCCCTGGAGGAGACATCATCCTCCCTGGAAGAGATGTCTTCCATGACCAAGCAGAACGCGGCCAATGCCAATGAGGCGGACAGCCTCATGAAGGAGGCCAATCAGGTCATCAGCCAGGCGGATGCCTCCATGGAAAATCTGACCACATCCATGAAAGAGATTTCCACCGCCAGTGAAGAGACGCAAAAAATCATCAAGACCATCGATGAAATCGCCTTCCAGACGAACCTCCTGGCCTTGAATGCGGCCGTGGAGGCGGCAAGGGCCGGAGAGGCCGGGGCCGGGTTTGCCGTGGTGGCTGATGAGGTCAGGAATCTTGCCTTGCGCGCCGCACAGGCAGCCAAGAATACCGCCGGTCTCATCGAAGATACCGTAAAAAAGGTGGCGGACGGCTCCAAGGTGGTGGGCGGGACCAGCGAGGCCTTTGCTGAAACCGTGGTAAGGGTCCGGAAGGTAGGGGATCTGGTCAACGAAATCGCAGCGGCGTCCACCGAGCAGGCCAAGGGGATCGAGCAGATCAACCAGGCGATGGTGGAGATGGACAAGGTGACCCAGCAGAATGCGGCCAATGCCGAGGAATCGGCCTCCGCGTCCGAGGAAATGAATGCCCAGGCCGAAGAGATGCGCGGCATTGTGAGCGATCTGGTTCGCGTCATCGGCGGAAACGAAGAGGCTGGCCAAAGGGTAACCGCCCCGTCGCGCAAAGGGAGTCATCTCCCATCGACCGCCGCAACCCGTCTTCCGAAACAGGCCAATGGGACAAAAAGGCCGGCCCTGAAGCAGGGCAAAGTGGACCCTGAACAGGTCATCCCCTTTGAGGAGGATGACTTCAATGAATTTTAGCGTGAGAGTTCACGATGAATTGATTCCCCGGGACACCCCGAGGTAATAACGGAACCTATTGCGGGCATGGCGTCTAAGTAAGAGCACAAACCATGCCCGCAATACGCCCTTTCTTTCTTTATCCGATCCGGCTCTGTCAAACGTCAACCGCCCGGCCGAATCTTGACATGAGCGATCGATTCACCTATACTCCCCTGTCAGAAAAAAGATTCCTTAACACGTCACGTAGCCTCACTCACGAAAAGCAGAACCGCCTGTCGCCTGGTTTTAAGAAAGTGACTGCTCAGCACCCGTTACAGAAAGACGGTGCTATGGTCTCGTTGGAAGTTCGGGCTTTAAGCCTGTATCCCACCATCCATATTGAAACGTGTTGCTGCGTGAGGTCTATGAACCAAAAAACAAACCAGCACCCTCACCATTTTCTGCAATCGCTGATATTCGTCATCTTGGTGATATTCGTTATTCAGTCACAGCCGGTCTGTGATTCCATCGCCTCGGTTCCGGCCAAAGACGGCATCTCTCAAATCAACCCCAGTGTTTCCCGAGACGAACAAGGCGGTCCTGCGGCCCAGGGTCTGTCTCTTACCCCTGAAGAATCGGCCTGGCTGGCAGACCATCCCGAGATCACCATCGCCATCAATCAGGCCTGGCCTCCCATGGATCACACCGACGCGGACGGCACGCCCCAGGGCATCGGCGTGGGGTTTATCAGGGCCTTGAATGGACGGTTGGGCGGCAGACTGAAGATCGTGCCCCTCCCCTGGACGGATATGGTTGAGGCGGGCAAGGAGAGGCGGATCGATGCCCTGATGGACATCACGCCGAGGCCGGACCGTGAGCCCTTCTTCCATTTTACCAGGCCGTATCTGATAATTCCTCACAGCATTATCGCCCGACAAGATGCACCCTATTACCAGGACCTTTCCGGTCTCGCAGGCAAGACCGTCGGGGTGGAACGTCGGTTCTTCATCGAACGGGTTTTCCGCGAGAAATACCCTGATATCCGGGTGAGGCTGTTCGATACCACCAGCGATGCCCTCGATGCCGTTTCCAAAGGGATACTGGATGCTTACGTGGGGAATCGCGCCGTAGCCATGTACATCATGGAACGGGAGCTGATTACCAACCTGAAGGTTCACGGCAAGGTCCAGGAAACCGCTTCCATCAACGCCATCGGGGTCCGAAAGGACTGGCCAGTTTTGAGAGATATCCTCCAAAAGGCCCTGGATGATCTGAACCGAGAAGAAGTCAGCGCCATCCTGAAGAAATGGGTAGATCTTGACGAAGCAGCGGCCGCGGCAGCCGTTCAACTCTCACCTGCAGAAGAGGCCTGGCTCCAGGACCACCCCAAGGTCCGCATCGGAATTATGAATGACTGGCCCCCCATGAATTTCGTGGACGAGACCGGGAAGCCCCAGGGGATCGGGGTTGATTTCGTCGAGGCCCTGAATGGTCGGTTGCGGGGCATTCTGACTATCGAAGCAGGCCCGTTCGACAACAACCTGGACCGCGTGAAAAACCGGGAACTGGATGCCCTCATGGACATCACCCCGACGAAAGATCGGGAGCCGTATTTTGATTTCACCATTCCCTATCTCACCATTCCCCACGTCCTTGTCGGCCGTCGGGACGGGCCCTATTTCAAGTCGGAAAAGGACCTGAATGGAAAGACCGTGGCCCTGGAGCGGAGCTATTACAACGTTCAGTATTTCCGCGATCATTTTCCCGACGTGAAGACAAGGGAGTACGCGTCCACCAGCGAGGCACTGGATGCGGTGTCGCGGGGCGAGGCCGACGCCTATGCCGGGAACCGGGCGGCCGTAACCTATTTGATTGAGAAGGAGTTGATGGCCAACCTTCGCGTGATGGGGCGGATGGAGAAGCCCCCGGTGGTCCTGTGCATCGGCGTGCGCAAGGACTGGTCCCTGCTCGCAGGCCTTTTGGACCGGGCGCTGGCCTCCATCACCCGTGAGGAGGTCCGGGGCATTCATCGAAAGTGGCTCGACGTCATGCAGGATGCCAGGACCTCCCTGGACCTTACGCCCCAGGAACGGGCCTGGCTCAGGGACCATCCGGTCTTGCGTCTGGGTTACGACACCGACTGGCCGCCGGTCGAATATGTCAACAAGGAAGGGAAGCTGGTGGGCATGTCGGCCGATTTTATGGAGAAGCTCAACGCCATCATCGGGATCGACATCAAACCGACCAAACCTCAGAGCTGGCAAGCCACCCTGGACGAGATGAGAGAGGGAACCATTGATATCCTCTTCTCTGCCACCCGAACCCCCCAGCGGGAGGAATTTCTCCACTTCAGCGAGCCCTACCTCCGGTTTCCCATGGTGATTGTGACCGACCAGGGGGCCCCCTACGTCGGGGATATGAAAGACCTGCGGGGAAAGAAGATCGCAGTGGTCAACGGATACGCCAGCCATGACATCCTGAAGCACAGGCACCCGGAACTCGATCTCCTTTTGGTGGATGACGTCACGACAGGGCTCACCGATGTGACTCGGCGAAAGGCCTATGCCTTTATCGACAGCCTCGCGGCCATCAGCCATGTCATTGGCCGCGAAGGCATATCCGGCGTCAAGGTCTCCGGCGAGACTCCCTACAGCTATCAAATCTCTGTCGCGGTCCCCGAAGACCAGCCCATCCTGGCCGGCATCATTCAGAAGGCCCTCAACAGCATCAGCGAGGAGGATCGCAACGCCATTTTCAAACGCTGGATTTCCGTGACCTATGAGCGGAAGTTCGATTATCGCATGCTGTGGAAGGTCCTCCTCGCCGTGATGCTGATCTTCTCGGCCGTCCTCTACTGGAATCGTCGCCTGGCCCGTGAAATCAACCTTCGAAAAAAAATCGAAGGGGAACTGGTGGAGGCTAAGGAGGCCGCGGAAACGTCCAACCGGGTCAAGAGCGCCTTTCTGGCCAGCATGTCCCATGAGCTGCGCACCCCCCTCAACTCCATTATCGGATTCACCGGGATCATTCTCAATGAACTGGCCGGTCCGTTGAATCTGGAGCAGAAAAAGCAGTTGAAGATGGTCAAGGGGAGTTCCCACCACCTCCTCAACCTGATCAACGATGTGCTGGATATCTCCAAGATCGAGGCAGGCGAGGTGGAGATCACCAAAAACCACTTCAGCATGCCTCAGGTCATTGACCAGGTGGTGGAATCCCTTCGGCCCCTGGCCGAGCAGAAGGGACTGTCGCTGTTTGCCCAGATCGACCCTGACGTGGACAGGGTGGTGAGCGATGAGCGCCGCATCCGGCAGATCCTCATCAACCTGGCCAATAATGCAATTAAATTCACAGAGAATGGCGGGGTCCGAATCGTCTGCCGAAGACAGGATTCGGCCATTGAGGTTCGCGTGACCGACACCGGCATCGGCATCCGGAGCGAGGATATGGGTAAGCTCTTCAAGCCCTTCCAGCAGCTCGATACCGGCACGGCCCGCAGGTACGAAGGGACCGGACTGGGCCTGTCGGTGTGCAAGCGGATTCTCGATATGCTGGGGGGCCGGATCTGGGTCGAGAGTCAATTTGGAGAGGGCTCGACCTTTGCCTTCACGCTCCCATTAAAACCGGAGAAAAAAAATGATAAAAAAGAAGATCCTGATCGTTGAAGACAATGAACAAAATCTCTATCTGACCACGTTCCTGTTGGAAAAACAGGGCCATGACGTGGTCCAGGCCCGGAATGGACAGGAGGGGGTGGATTTGGCCGTTGCCGAACGCCCTGACCTGATCCTTTTAGATATCCAGCTGCCGGTGATGGACGGGTATGAGGTGGCCGGGCGCTTGAAGCAGGCCCGGGAGACCCGATCGATCCCGGTTGTGGCGGTGACCTCCTATGCCATGGCCGGGGACCGGGAGGCCGTCCTGGCCGCGGGCTGCGAAGGGTACATTGAAAAGCCGATCGATCCCGACAGCTTTGTCGAACAGGTGAGAGGATTTCTGAACGCGGAACTCGGAACGGGAAACAAGGCCGGGCCATCCTGACGTTGATGCGTTCATTAAGCGTATTATTTTGGATATCGAGATGGTACATTCTTACCGCGATAGTAGATGAGGAGGTCCTGTATGAGCAAGATTCTTATTGTGGAAGATCATGCGGATAGTCGTTACATGCTCGAGCGCCTCCTTACATCCCGAGGGTACCAGGTCACGCCGGCTGAGAACGGGGAGGAGGCCCTGCGGCTTGCCCAGGAGGACCCGCCGGATGTCATTATCTCCGATATCATGATGCCCGTTATGAACGGGTTCAAACTCTGTTGCGAGGTGAAGAAGGACCCCACCCTGAGCCATCTTCCGTTTATCTTTTATACGGCCACCTTTGTTGACGAGGACGACCGGAAACTGGCCATGGGTCTGGGGGCGTCCCGGTTTGTGGTCAAGCCCACGGACGGAGATCAGTTTTTAGAGATCCTCGAAGACGCGCTGAGGGAACATCGACACGGAATCCTCCCCGTCCCTGAGGGTCCGCTGGAACATCAGGAAACCCTGCTGGAGATGTATGAGAATAGCATTACCCGGAAGCTGGCCGAGACCGTGGAAAAACTCCAGGAGGAACGAAGGGCCTTGATTCAGTCTGAACGCCGGCTCAAAGAGGCACAGGAATTGGCCCATATCGGGCACTGGGAGCTGGATCTGAAAAATGATTTACTGGAATGGTCGGATGAGATCTACCGCATCTTAGGGGTGAAACCCGGGGCCTTTGATCCCTCGTACAAGACCTTGATGGGTATGGAGGTAATCCATCCGGATGACCGGGCCGATGTGGCCAAGGCCCACAGGGATTCGCTGTCCAAAAAGACGGCCTGCGACATCGAATACCGGTTGCTTCTTAAGGACGGAACCGTCAAATATGTGAATGAACGGTTTCAGACCCTCTTTGACGACGATGGCATGCCGATCTGTGCCATGGGGACGATCCAGGACATCACAGAGCGCAAGCAGGACGAGTCAGAGCGCGAAGAATTGCAGGCCCAGCTCCTTCAGGCCCAGAAACTGGAGGCGGTGGGAAGATTGGCCGGCGGCGTGGCCCACGACTTCAACAACCTCCTGACCGTGATCCTGGGCTATGGGGAGATGGCGCTGCAAGATCTCCATCCGGACCATCCCCACCATTCGTTGCTGTCCCAGATTCGCGATGCCGGCAACAGGGCCAGTAACCTGACGCGGCAGCTGCTGGCCTTCAGCCGCAAACAGGTTCTCGAGATGCAGGTGGTGGATATCAATGGCGTGGTGCGAGGGTTTGAAAAGCTGATGCGCCGGGTCATCGGGGAGGATGTGCAGCTGAAGATGTCGGTCCATGGAGGCCCGGTGCGGGTGAAAGCCGATGTCTCCCAGTTGGAGCAGGTGCTCATGAACCTGGCCGTCAATGCACGGGACGCCATGCCCGACGGCGGGGCCCTCGCCATCGAGACCGCCATCGTGGACCTGGACAGGGCCTATTGCTCGACGAAGCCCGACGTCGTCCCCGGCGTCTATGCCATGATCACGTTTGCCGATACGGGCGTCGGCATGGAGGGCGGGATCCTGAATCAGATCTTCGATCCATTTTTCACCACCAAAGACAGCGACAGGGGCACCGGCCTCGGGCTGGCCACCTCCTACGGCATTGTCAAGCAGCACCGCGGCGACATCTGGGTCTACAGCGAGCCCGGCCAGGGGACCACCTTCAAGGTCTATCTTCCCCTGGCCTTGGATGAAGAAGAGACCGAACCCACGGCCATTGAAAGACCCAGGCCCGTCAAGGGTACGGGCACGGTCCTGGTAGTGGAAGACGACCCTTCCGTACTGAGACTGGCCGGCGAACTCCTCAGGGGGTACGGATACCATGTCCTTGAGGCCGTCAACCCGGAGACCGCCCTGGAGCAGGCCCGCACTCACAGGACGCCCATTGATCTGATCCTGGCCGACGTGATCCTTCCCGGCATGAAAGGCCCGGAGATGGTGGAAAAGATCCGGGAGATCCATCCACGGACAAAGGTTCTCCACATGTCGGGGTATACGGAAGATTTGATCGCGGATAACGGAATTCTGGCAAAAGGGGTCATGTTCCTTCCCAAGCCCTTTACGGCTGAAGCGCTTCGGCAAAAGGTGGCCGCGGCCCTGGGGACAACAAAGAATGAAGCATGAATAAGGAAGAAAAAAAAGCGAAATTGGTACGGGTGGAGGGCGTTTTCCATTCTTCACTCTTCAATCATAGTTCTTCATTGTCGAGGGTGGCCATGAAGTCGTTTCTTCCGCGTTCCGTGCTCCGACTTCCGCGTTCAGAATGTGGCCATGGATGGTCATGAGGTAGTCATGGATTGTTATCATCTCGTCATGAAATCGTTCTCCAAGCTCCCTGCTCCTTGCTCCTTGCTCAAACGGTTTCGAGTTCCGCGTTCCGAGCTCGGCGCTCCGCGTTCACCACTGGGCATTTTCCTGGTACTGGCTCTGGCGTGCATGCTGGCTATGCCGTTTGGGGCAATGGCGGCCCCCCCTATCCGGAGCGCCTCCGAGATCGACTACCCGCCTTTTTGCATGGTCGATGCAAAGGGACGCGTCGACGGTTTCTCGGTTGAACTGATGCGTGCGGCCCTGGCGGCCATGGATCGGGAGGTCACCTTCCGCACGGGAACGTGGGCAGAAGTCCGCGGCTGGCTGGAACAGGGCGAAGTCCAGGCCCTCCCCCTTGTGGGCCGCACCCCGGAGCGAGACCCGATCTTCGATTTTACGTTCCCCTACATGTCCCTGCACGGCGCCATCGTGGTCCGGGAAAAGAACAAGGAAATTCACGACATGGGGGACCTGCGCGGACGGCAGGTCGCGGTCATGAAAGGGGACAACGCCGAAGAGTTCCTGAGAAGGGAGAAGCGCGGCATAGAGATCCGCACTACGACCACATTTGAAGAGGCACTGCGGCAACTGTCTGAGGATCAGTACGACGCCGTGGTCATCCAGCGGCTGGTGGCCCTGCGCCTTATCCAGGGAACCGGGCTGACCAACCTGCGGGTCATTGACCGGCCCATTGAGGGCTTTCGCCAGGATTTCTGCTTTGCTGTAAGGGAAGGAGACCGGGAAACGCTGGCCCTGCTCAACGAAGGACTTTCTATCGTCATGGCCGACGGGACCTACCGCCATCTTCACGCCAAATGGTTTGCGGCCCTCCAACTCCCCACCGACCGGCCCATTGTGGTCGGCGGAGATCACAATTATCCGCCCTTTGAATACCTGGATGAGAACGGTCGGCCGGCAGGATACAATGTGGCGCTTACGCGGGCCATCGCGCTGGAAATGGGGCTCGACGTCGAGATTCGCCTCGGTCCCTGGGCGGAAATCGTTCAGGGCATGGAAGAAGGAAAGATTGATGTCATGCAGGGCATGTTTTATTTGCCTGAACGTGACTTAAAGTTCGACTTCACCCAGCCGCACATGGTGAGTCATTACGTCAGCGTTGTGCGCAGGGGCGAGGGCGACCCGCCTGCTACGTTTGCCGATCTGGCAAGTAAACGCATTGTGGTACAACGCGGGGACGCGGCCCACGACTTCCTGGTGGCAAAGGGGATGGGGGGCCAGGTTTCCCTTGCCGAAACCCAGGAGGATGTATTGCGTGAACTGGCGGAAGGGAAACACGATTGCGCGCTTGCGGTACGAATCTCCTCCCTCTACCTGATCGAAGAACGGGGATGGAAGAATCTTGTTCTCGGCCGGCAGGCATTCCTTCCCCTGGAATACTGTTATGCCGCACCTAGTGGTCACAAGGCGATCCTGGCCCAGTTCAGCGAAGGGCTGAAGATCCTGGACACAAGCGGCGAATACCGCCGCATCTACGAGAAATGGCTGGGCAGCTACAAAGAGGGGCCCCCGTCCCTCATGAATGCCCTCCGCTACTCGGCCATGGTCCTGCTTCCTCTGATCGTCATCCTCCTGGCGGTGTTCCTCTGGTTGTGGACCCTGCGCAGGCAGGTGGCGACCAAGACGCGGGAACTGAAGGAGAGCGTGGAATTCCAGCGGGCCATGATCGCCTGTTCGCCCGTGGCCCTGTACAGCATTGGCCTGGAGGGGAATGTGCAGGCCTGGAACGAATCCGCGGAAAAAATTTTCGGGTGGTCGGCCGGGGAGGTCATGGGCAAGCCCCTTCCCATCGTCCCCCAGGATATGCAAGATGAGTTTTCAGCCCTGCGCAAAAGGATCATGGAAGACGGCGGGGTCTCGGGCGTGGAGGTTGTCCGGCAGCGGAAGGACGGGAGCCTCTTTGACGCCAGCCTCTCCGCGGCGCCCATCTACAATGCGCGGGGCGACGTTATCGGCATCATGTCCTCCATGGAAGACATCACCCAGCGAAAGCGGACAGAGGCGGCCCTTCAAAAGAGCGAGATACAATATCGCTCGTTATTTGATCATTCTCTGGATGCATTTCTATTGACTGCGCCGGACGGATCCATCCTTGATGTGAATCCAGCGGCCTGCGAGATGTTTGGCCGGACGGCAGAAGAGATCAAGAAACTGGGCCGCAACGCCCTGGTGGATGTGTCCGATCCCCGTTTGCAGAAACGGCTTGAAGAACGGGCAAAAACGGGCAAGGTGCAAGGCGAAATAACCCTGATCCGTGCCGACAACACCCGATTCCCCGCTGAAATCACTTCAACCATTTATACCGACGAAAATGGTCTGCAACGCTCCAGCATGATCATTCGGGACATTACAGAGCGGAAACAGGCAGAGGCGGTCCTCAGGGAGCGTGACGAGGGCTTTAAGAAACTGTCTGCGCATATTCCCGGAATGATTTACCAGTTCATGAGAAGGCCTGACGGAACCTATTGCCTGCCATTCACCACCGAAGCCATCAAGGACATTTTCGGTTGTTCGCCGGAAGACGTGAAGGAAGATTTCTCTCCAATAATCAGGGTGATTTTTCCCGAGGATTTGGGCAGGGTAACCGATTCAATTGAATTGTCTGCCAAACGCATGACCACCTGGCAATGTGAATATCGGGTTCAGATTCCCGGCAGACCGGTCAAATGGCTCCATGGCGAGTCGTCACCAGAGAAATTGGCAGACGGCAGCATCCTCTGGCACGGATTCAACACAGACATCACCGAACGGCGGCGGGCCGAGGAAGAGCGCGAGAAACTTCAGGCCCAGCTCAATCAGGCCCAAAAGATGGAATCGGTCGGCCGGTTGGCGGGAGGCGTGGCCCACGATTTCAACAACAAACTGAGCGTGATCCTCGGGTACACGGAACTGGCGATGGAGGGCCTGGACAAGACAGATTCTCTCTACGGAAAGCTTCAGGAGGTCATGAAGGCCGGGAAGCAGTCTATTGACATCGTTCGGCAACTTCTGGCCTTTGCCCGGAAGCAGACCATCGCGCCGAAGGCCCTGGATTTAAACGAGACCGTGGAGGGGATGCTCAAGATGCTGAGACGGCTCATCGGGGAAGACATCGATCTATCCTGGGAGCCTGACACCAATCTCTGGCCGGTCAAGATGGATCCGGCCCAGATCGACCAGATCCTGGCCAACCTCTGCGTCAACGCGCGGGACGCCATTTCAGGGGTGGGCAAGATCACCATTGAAACGGAGAACGTGGTGCTGGATAAGAATTATTGTGCCGACCGCCCGGAATTTGCACCCGGCGATTATGTAATGCTGGCGGTGAGCGACAACGGCTCCGGCATGGACAAGGAGACCCTGACCAATGCATTCGAGCCCTTTTTCACCACCAAGGAGGTGGGAAAGGGAACAGGGCTGGGGCTTTCCACGGTGTACGGCATTGTGAAGCAGAACCAGGGCTTTGTGAACGTCTACAGCGAGCCGGGCAAAGGGACCAGCATCAAGATCTACCTGCCCAGGCATCTTGGAGCGGCGGAGGAGGTCATAGAGGCGGCCCGGACCGAAGTGCCTCAGGGCCGCGGCGAGACCATCCTGATTGTGGAGGATGAGGCGTCGGTGCTGCGATTGGCCCAACGGCTTCTCGAAAATATGGGTTATCGTGTGCTGACATCGGCGACCCCCTCAGGGGCACTCACCATTGCCCGGGACCATACCGGTGAGATCCACCTCCTCATGACGGACGTGGTGCTCCCCAAGATGAGCGGAAAAGACCTGGCGGCGGAGATCATGCAGATCCGTCCGAACATCGGTGTCCTGTTCATGTCCGGGTATACGGCCAACGTCATCGCCCACCAGGGGGTGCTGGATGAAGGAGTCCATTTTATCGAAAAACCCTTTACCCAGGAAGGCCTGGCCCGGAAGGTGAGGGAGGCGATGGGAACGCGGAACGCGGAAGTCGGAACGCGGAGCTGAGGGAAAAGTGAAGAAGGAAGAATGGAGAAGGAGGAACGGAGGGTGAAAGGGCATGAGCAGTCCGAAGTTATGGAATCGTAATACCGCTTCCCGTTTGGGGAGGGCGCTCGCCGCACTCCCGGTTCCCGCGCTGATCGTCCTTTTGGCCCTCTTCACGGCCACGGACTATGCAGAGGTCGTGTTTGAATCCCCCTGGCTCCTCACGCTTCTGAACGGGGTCTTTCTCTCGCTGATCCCTGCCATCATCGTCTACTTCACCATCAAGGCCTATCTGGGCAGCGGGTCCATGGGTCTTCTCGGCCTCAGTTGCGGGGCCTTCCTCATGGGACTGAGCGCCTCCGTGACCGGCCTTCTCATCGGCGATGCAGACGGGCCCAACAAGGCCGTTACCTTCTACAACATGGGCTTTTTCCTGGCTGGGGCCTTTCACTGCGCCGGCGCCGCAATTGTCCTGGCCGGCATCGAACCGGAATCCAGCCCGAGGCGCAGGCGGATCACCGTGGCGGGCCTTTATCTCGGGATGGTCCTGGTTATGGGACTGTGGCTCATGGCGGCCCTCAACGGGTTCACGCCGGTCTTCTTTATTCAGGGCGTGGGCCCCACCCTGATCCGGCAGGTCGTACTGGGGAGTGCGGTCGGCCTGTTCGCTCTCTCTGCCGGGCTGGTCGGTCTTTTATTCCTCCGCTCGCGGGCCCCCTTTCAGTACTGGTACGGTCTCGGGCTCTTTCTGATAGCCATCGGTCTCTTCTGCGTGCTCGTCCCCAAAACCGTGGGCTGTCCCATCGGATGGTTGGGGAGATCGGCCCAGTATCTCGGGGCCGTCTATTTTCTTGTGGCGGTGGCGGGCGTTGTGAGGGGGATTCGCACAGGCGGAGTGGTGCCGGGCGAAGGGATCAGCAGCCTTTTTCAGCACCGGCTGGAAAAACTGGTGGCTGAGCGGACCCGGGAACTGACGATCATCAATGAGCGGTTGAAGCATGAGATCAGCGAGCGCAAGCAGGCGGAGGAGGCCCTTCAAAAGGCCCATAATGAACTGGAACAACGCGTCGGGGAAAGGACCGCCGATCTGGTTCGGGAAATCAGGGAGCGCGAGAAGGCGGAAAGGGGATTGCGCGACAGTCATGCCAGGTACAAAGGGATATTTGAAAACACGCGAAACGGCATCGCGGTATACGAGGCCGTGGACAATGGCGAGGACTTCGTATTTATCGAGTTCAATTCGGCCGGGGAGCGAATCGATCACGTGGATCGGAAAGACCTGATCGGCCGTCGCGTAACCGAGGTGTTTCCCGGGGTCAAGGAATTCGGCCTGTTCGAGGTCCTTCAAAGGGTGTGGCGTACCGGAACGGCTGAGAGACACCCGATATCTACCTATAAGGATGGGCGGATTGCCGGATGGCGGGAAAATTTTGTGTACAAGCTGCCCTCGGGGGATGTTGTTTCGGTTTACAGCGATGAGACACAACGGAGACGGGCAGAGGAGGCCCTCCAGGAGAACGAAAAGAAGTACAGGGTGCTGGTGGAGAATGCCGGTGAAGTCATCTTGGTGGCACAGGATGGGCAAATCATGTTCGTGAACCGGAGGATTTCGGATGTTACGGGGTATCTCCCTGAGGAATTGATTGGAAAGCCCTTTAGTGATTACATCCATCCGGACGATAGAGAAACAGTGGCCGAGCGGCATATAAATCAATTGAAGGGTGCGGCCGGGCCCGGGGTAAATCCCTTTCGAGTTATCACCAGGGAGGGCGCGGTCAGGTGGGCGGAGAGCAATATCGTCTTGATCGAGTGGGAAGGAAAACCGGCAACGCTCAACTTTATAACGGATATCACTGATCGCAAGCGGGCGGAAGAGGCGCATGACAAGTTGCAGTCCCAGCTCCATCAGGCCCATAGGATGGAGTCCATCGGGATCTTGGCCGGGGGCGTGGCCCACGATTTCAACAACCTCCTTACCACGATCATCGGCAATGCGCAGCTGGCCCAGGCCGATCTGCCGAAAGACGATCCCCTCAGGGAGGATATGGAAGAGATTCGAAAGGCCGGCGAGCGGGGGGCCATGCTGACCCGGCAGCTTATGACCTTCAGCCGGAGAGAGCCGCGTCAGATGGAGATCCTCGACCTCAACGACGTGGTTGAGGATATGGACAAGCTCCTTCGGCGTCTGGTCAGGGAGAGCATCGAGCTGCGGATGATCCCGGCGCCGGGGCTGTGGAAGATCCGGGGGGACGTGGGACAGATGGAACAGGTGATCATGAACCTGGCGGTCAACGCCAGGGACGTCATGCCGGAGGGCGGGACCCTGACCGTGGAGACGGCCAATGTGGAGCTGGACACGGCATTTTTCCATGCCCATGACGTCGCCGGAGAGCCTGGATCCTTTGTGATGCTGGCAGTGACCGACACCGGACCCGGCATGGATAAGACCCTCCAGGAGCGGATATTCGAGCCTTTTTTTACCACCAAGGAGCGGGGGGCCGGCACAGGGCTGGGGCTGTCCACGGTCTATGGCATCGTCAAGCAGAGCGAGGGCTTTATCTGGCCCTACAGCCAACCCGGCATGGGAACCATCATGAAGATCTACCTCCCCAGGGCCGAAGACGTCCCGAGGAGGGTATTGAAAGAGGAGACGGCAGAAACAGAGGCCGGCGGCGAGGTGGTGCTGGTGGCGGAAGACAATGCACCGCTCCGGGAACTGGCCGTCAAGGCCCTTGAAAAGGCCGGGTACCGGGTCCTGACCGCCGGCGATGGCGAGGAAGCCCTTCGAGTGAGCGAGGCATTCAAGGGAGAGATTCATCTCCTTATCACTGACGTGGTGATGCCGAGGATGGGGGGGCAGGAACTGGCCGGGAGCATTCGGACCCAGCGTCCGGGGATTAAGGTCCTTTACATGTCGGGGTTTCCTGACAGGGACCTGTCACATGCCGGCGCCCTGGATTCGGACGCGACCTTTCTTCAGAAGCCGTTTACCCCTGAATCGCTGTGTTTGAAGGTGAGGGAAACGTTGGGAACGTGATGAACGCGGAAGTCGGAGCTCGGAACGCGGAGCTGAGTGAAGAGAGGAATATGACGAACGCGGAAATCGGAACGCGGAGCGCGGAAGGCTGAGAAGAGGTCTTCCATTTCATACTTCTGAGTTTTGAGCATCCAGTTCCCAACTGCAAATTCAAGCAAGGGAGATTTTGACATGACCGAAAAAGACAAAAAAACCGACATATTTTCCACTCCACGTTCCGAGCTCCGACTTCCCCGTTCGAAAGATGTATTGAAAGAAAGGACAAAGCAATTCGCATTGCGAGTTATTCGTCTGGCCAGTACCTTGCCGGAAACGCATGAAGGAAGGGTCATTCGGGGTCAACTACTGCGTTGCGGGACCAGTGTGGGGGCCAACTACCGGTCGGCCAAAAGGGCACGGTCAACGGCCGATTTCATCAACAAGATGGGGATTGTTGAGGAGGAAGCGGACGAGACCATGTATTGGATCGAACTCATCATAGAATCCGGCTTGATGGATGAGAGCAGAACGGCAGACCTGTACAAAGAAGCTAATGAAATTGTCGCTATGGTGGTAGCTTCTATAAACACTGCAAGGAAACGGAAGAAATAGATTATTGCTTCCGAGTTCCGCGATCCGAGTTCCGCGTTTGAGAGGTTTGTCAATGGACAATCAACAACCAACAATCAACCATCCGAAGGCGCCCCAGATCCTTATCGTGGATGATGAAGAACAGATCCGGCGCATGCTGAACCGAATGTTGACCCGAAAGGGATACGCCTGCACCCTGTCTGCCGATGCCAAGGAGGCCCGAAAATGCCTCGAAGCCCAGGCCTATGAGCTGGTCCTCTGCGACGTGAACATGCCCGGAGAGTCGGGGGTCAGTCTGGCCAAGCACATCGATGTGGCGTACAAAGACACGGCGGTCATCATGGTGACGGGCGTAGACGATCCCCAGGTTGCAGACAGCGCCATAGAGGCCGGGATATACGGTTATATTGTCAAACCCCTGGACATAAACGAGGTATTGATCAATGTTCGAAACAGTCTGCGCCGGCGGGACCTTGAGATCGCCAACCGGCGCTATCGCCGGGACCTGGAGCAGATGGTGGAAGAACGCACCGCCAGCCTGCGCAGGGCCATGGAGGGGATTATCCGGGCCATGGGCCTGACCGTTGAATCGAGGGACCCTTACACCTCCGGGCACCAGCATCGGGTGGCCGTCTTGTCCGCTGCCATGGCACGGGAAATGGGGCTGCCGAAGGATCAGATCGAGGGGATTCGTATGGCAGGCATGATCCACGACCTGGGCAAGATAACCATTCCGGCCGGCATCCTGAGTAAACCCACCCGTCTCGCCGATTATGAGTTGGCCCTCATCAAGACCCATCCCCAGGTCGGCTACGATATCCTGAAAGAGGTCGAATTTCCCTGGCCCATCGCACAGATCGTGCATCAGCACCACGAGAAGCTGGACGGATCCGGCTACCCCCAGGGCCTTAAAGGAGAGGCCATTCTTCTTGAGGCACGGATCATCTGCGTTGCAGACGTGGTGGAGGCCATGGCCTCCCACCGGCCCTACCGGCCGGCCATCGGCCTGGATGAGGCCCTGGCCGAGGTCGCTGACAATGCAGCGAGGCTCTATGACCCGGAAGCGGTTAAGGCCTGTCTGAAGCTTTTCAGGGAGAAGGGATTTTTGTTCGGATGAACACATATAACAAGGAAACCGGATCAGCACCCGCCGCGGTTCAGAAAAGGATTGGTGAAGACGCAGAAAGGGCGTATCAGGACTCTTTCCGTGCCAACAGGCTTGGCGGCCTGGCAGTGTCTGCCGTCATTCTGTTTGGGCTTTACCTCTCGACCCTCCACGATTACCTCTTGTTCCATACCCTTGTGGAGCTGTTCAGCATTGTTGTCGGCTGCGGGATTTTCATCATTGCATGGAACTCCCGACGCCTCCTTGACAATAACTATCTCCTGTTCCTGGGCATCGCCTACCTGTTTGTTGCCTTTCTGGACCTCATCCATACCCTCGCATACAAGGGGATGCCCATCTTCCAGGGCAATGGCGCCGATCTCCCCACCCAGCTCTGGATTACGGCCCGGTATATGCAAAGCCTCTCCCTCCTCATCGCGCCGTTTTTCTTGCGTCGACGCCTGAGATCGGGCATGGCCTTGGGGGCCTACAGCCTGCTGACGCTCCTGGTCCTGGCATCTCTTTTTCTATGGCCCATATTCCCATCCTGTTTTATCGAGGGGAGAGGGCTGACCCCTTTCAAAAAAATCAGTGAATATATCATCTCGGCGATCCTCCTGGCCGCCCTTGCGGTCCTGTTCAGAAATCGTCACGAGTTCGATCGAGATGTGTTTCAATGGCTGTCGGCGTCCATCAGCATCACGATCGTAGCAGAACTGGCCTTTACCTTCTATGTGAGTGTGCACGGGCTCTCCAACATGGTGGGTCATTTCTGCAAACTCATCTCCTTTTACCTGATATACAAGGCCATTATTCAAACCGGGCTCAAGAAACCCTATGATCTTCTGTTTCGAAACCTGAGGCAGTCCGAACAACGCCTGTCCCAGATTATCGACTTTCTTCCCGATGCCACCTTTGTCATTGATAGACAAGGGAAGGTGGTTGCCTGGAATCGTGCGCTTGAGAAAATGACAGGTATCCGGTCAGAAGAGATGGTCGGCAAGGGAGATTATGAATATGCCATTCCATTCTACGGGAAAAAGCGGCCCGTCTTGATCGATCTGGTGCATGCGTGGGATGAAGAGACCCAGAAGACCTACCATTACGTCAAAAAACAAGGGGATGCACTGGTCTCCGAGACGGTCAACAGCCTGGTCGCCCCGGGCGGCACCCTCTGGAACAAGGCATCTGTGTTTCGTGACGAAAATGGGGCAGTGATAGGGGCTATCGAAACCATTCGGGATATATCCGACCGAAAGCAGCAGGAAGAGGAGCGGGAAAAGCTGATCCAGGAACTTCAGACCGCCCTCTCGCAGATCAGGAAACTGAGCGGCATGCTCCCCATCTGTGCCTCCTGCAAAAAGATCCGGGATGACAAGGGATACTGGCAGCAGGTAGAGGCCTATATCACCACCCATTCCGAGGTCCGGTTCAGCCATAGCGTCTGTCCCGAATGTGCCAGGGAACTCTACCCAGAGTGTTATGAAGAGATGTTTCCGGAGGGCCAAGGAGAAAAAGGCTGAAGGGGTCCATTTCATTTGGAAAGCCCTTTACAACAGATAGCCTGGGCCGGAAGGTGAGGGAGGCGATAGGAAGTGAAAAATGAAGAGTGAATAATGAAGAATGGAGAACGACAATGGAACGCGGGATAAAGGGCGAAGATTATAAATCGTACTCGCCCAAGGCGGCCTAATGAACATGAACGGCAACGAACCATCCAGGGAGACATTGATTTTGGACATAGAGGATCTCAAAAGGCAGATGGCTGCGCTCCAGGAGAGCGAGGGGAAGTATCGGCAATGGTTTCAGGACGCCCCTATTTCGCTTTGGGAGGAAGACTTTTCTGAAGTCAAGCTGCGAATTGATGACATCAAGCGTCGGTATGCGGGGGACCTCGAGGCCTATTTCCATGCCCATCCCGACCTGGTCCGGGAACTGGCCGGTCTCGTCAGGGTAGTGGATGTCAATGAGGCGACCCTGCGCCTGTACAAGGCAAAGACCAGGGAAGATTTTGTGTCCGGGATTACCAGGGTTTTTTCAACGGAATCCTATGAGACGTTTATCCCTGTACTTATGACTGTTGGTAAGGGGGAGACGCGGCTGTTTGCGGAAAAGACCCATATGGCGCTGGACGGGGAAATCATTTACATTCAACTTCACTGGATTGTGCCCCCGGGTTACGAACACACCTATGGCCGGGTCCTGGTGAGCATCATCGACATCAGTGCGCGCAAACGGATGGAAATGGCCTTGCGGGAGAGCGAAGAAAAGTATCGGTTGATCGCAGACAACATGGCGGATACGGTTTGGGTTATGGACATGAACATGCGGTTTACCTATGTCAGCCCGTCAGTGACACGCATGTACGGCACCACGGTGGAAGAGGTCATGAACCAGCCCATTGCCCTGTCTCTGGTCCCTGAGTCGCTCGAGACAGCCGTAAAGGTTTTTAGTGAAGAGATGTTGCTGGAGGCCCAGGGAAAAGCAGACCCCGGCAGGACCCGGATCCTTGAACTGGAAGAGTACAAATCAGACGGTTCCACCATTTGGGTGGAATCCAGCATGTCCTTTCTCCGGGACGAGCACAACAATGCGGTCGGGATCTTGGGGGTGAGCCGGGATATCACCGACCGCAAGCGGGCCGAGGCCGAAAGGGATGTGCTGGAGGCCAGGACCTTGCAGCTTCAAAAGGCCGAAAGCCTGGGCCGCATGGCCGGGGCCATCGCCCACCATTTCAACAATCAGCTCCAAGGGGTCATCGGATATCTGGAGCTGGCCATGGGCGATCTGCCCAAAGGCGCCGGTCCAGCCGGGTCTATGGAAGAGGCGATTAAGGCCGCCAACCGGGCCGCAACGGTAAGCCGCCAGATGCTGACCTACCTGGGACAGACGCCTGGCAAACAAAGGACCATGGATCTCTCCGAGACCTGCCGTCTGGCCCTCCCCATGCTTCGCGCCGGCATGCCCCCAAACATGCTCCTGAAGACTGATCTGCCGCCCTTGGGCCCCGTCGTTCATGCGAACGCGAACCAGCTGCAACAGATTCTGGCCAATCTCATTACGAACGCCTGGGAGGCCATGTCCGAGGAGGGGGGAACGATTTATCTGAATGCCAAGACAGTTCTCCAGGGAGATATTCCCTTAAGACACCGCTTCCCTGTTGATTGGCGCCCTGAATGCGAGGCCTATGCCTGCATGGAAGTGAGAGACGATGGTCCCGGAATAATTGACCAGGAGATGGAAAATCTCTTCGACCCCTTTTTCTCCACCAAATTGGCTGGCCGGGGGCTGGGTCTTTCCATAGCCCTGGGGATCGTGCGGGCCCACGGGGGGTGCATCACGGTCGAAAGCAGTTGTCGAGCGGGGAGCAGGGAGCAGGGAGCGGGGAGCGTTTTGAACGCGGAGCGGGGGGCGCGGAAGAAAAAAAGAAGATCATCGCTATGCGCTCTGCTCCATGCGCTTTGCGCCAAGACTCCGTGGGCAGTGTATTTCGGGTGTTTCTGCCGCTGTCTGAGGAAACGGTCGTAAGACCAGCGGAAAAGGCGGTTCAGGTCTCTGGACCGAAGCGGAGCGGAACCGTCCTCCTGGTGGAAGACGCAAATCAGGTGCGGCGACTGGAGGTGCAGATGCTCGAACATCTGGGGTGGAAAGTGCTTGAGGCAAATGATGGCGTGGAAGGCATCGAGATATTCCGGGAGCACTCGAAGGACATCCGATTTGTTCTTTGCGACCTGAGCATGCCCCGCCTGGACGGCTGGCAAACCTTGGCAGCCATGAGGGGGATAAGGCCGGACATCCCCGTGATCCTGGCCAGCGGGTGCGACGAGGCCAGCGTCATGGCAGGCAACCAGGTTGAACGGCCTCAGGTCTTTCTGGGCAAACCCTACGGCTTTGAAGAACTGCGAGAGGCCATCGGCCGGACCCTTGAACCATGAATGAACAGAGATACAGGGGGCAGAGGTCAAGGACCGGACATTGAATGAATAACCCCGTGAACCTCAGACCCGAAATAGAGAACCCCGCTGTTAATTCGTGTGATTTCTGTGATTCGGGATTGAAAGCGCATGTGATTTAATGTTTGTTCAGATAGGTGAGATACGGGATGATCGCTTCGTTCCTGTTGGTGGAGGTCCCGTCGTAGGTGATGGATAGAATGGGAACCCCGGTCCTTTTTTCTATTTCTTTGGCCATCGCCTCAGTAACCAGCGAAGGACAGCAGAAAGCAGGATTTGTTTGAACAAACAGGGAAACATCCGGGTGGTTCTGCTTAATATAGAATATCTTCAGCAGATTGTCCATTGATTCCCCCGTGTGCTCAATCCTGACGTGATATTCAGAGAGGATCCGCGCCGGGTCTTCATCGTATTGCGGCGCGGGATTTTCCAGGATTTTAGCGAAGTGCTTTTGATATATCTTTTGCATCCGGGTCACGGTGGCAAGCAACGCCTTTGAAGATAGCACCTCCAGATATCTCCCCTCAAAAAACCACTTCTTCAGATAGGCCCGGGCGATCATCTGCACATAGGCGCTGTAGGGGGTCACGATGACTTCACCGTTATGGCTTTCAATGAAGCGGATGAGATCCTGATTCATCACATCGTTGTCCCGCACATACAAATCGCCGAAAATCGCCACCTTGGGTTTTCGTTCGGAGGATATTTCAATGCGTTGAAAAGAGGAGATCACATCGGCCAGGGCCTCCTCTTTTGATCTTTTTCCGAGGAAGGCATCCTCCAGGATATCCACGCCCCCTTGGATCACCCGGTCCGTTGCTCCCCTTTCCTTTTCATAGGGCCTGATCCTGCATCCGATTTCCCGGATAAGACCTCCGAACATATATGCAAAATAGGTGTTGACGGGCAGCCGCAATGAAATGTCCATGAATGACATGGCCCCCACGTAGACCTGCGCCTTTTCCATCCCCTTGCCGTACGAGCAGAGGAGGCTCTTCAAATGATGCGGAAACATACCGATATTGCAGGCGATCTGTGACGAGACCATCCAGAGCAGGGTCTTTTCAGGATCCAGATCGTGGGTTTTCACATAATCGACAAATTCCTGGGCAATGATGTTCAGAGGAATACACTGGCCCGTGTTGTAACGGAGGCTTTCCTGAATTCCTGTTTGTGATTCCTCCATCAATCTGGCGTCTATCCCCCCTCTTTTAAGATTCGCAACCATTAATTTCAGGGTGATGTCGTCCCAGTTTGGAATCACCAGGGTCTTTCCGGAAATACTTTTTTCTCTCACCGGGGATAGTGACGGGGTGTAAACCGCGGCCTTATTTCCCGGCCGGCCGTAAAAGTGATTTTCAAAAGATCGGATGCCGGCTTCAATCCGTGTCTCATACCCGACGCTGGACGCGTGTTCATCCAGTTGAAGAATGAGATATGGCTTTTCGTGGGCCTCCATGATCTTCTTGAAATAGTCGACGGCAAAGGAATCCGGTGAACACCTGAAAGACGTCACCAAAACCGGGTACACCCCCTCAGACAGGGCAACCCCCTGCGCCGCCTTCAGGATTTCCGATGCGTAATGCCAGTGAATCTCGTGTAACAGCTTTTGAACCGGCGCCACCGCCTCATCGGAACAGGACAGCATGTCCTGGAAAAAGACCCGGATCCCGAGGGACGCAAAAATATCGGGGATCCCCTTGTTCATGTATCCGGAAAGAATCGTGTAGGGCCTTCCCAGCAGGACCACGGCCAGGTCCTTTCGCCCTTGGGCTTGGCTTTCATAAATCTTCTTCCACTGCTCGACACAGGACGCTTTGTATTCACAGGCCCGGTCATAGGCCCTGGAAACATCCAGGAAACCGATGTGAACGCCGGTGAGGGATTTGAGCATGGCGTGGAGTTCGAGTTTTGTATGGATCGAACCATGAAGCGAATGGACCAGGGGGGTGAGAAGTCTTTCTTTCACCTGTTCATCCCCTGAAACGAAAATCAGAGAGGGTGAAAACTGAGTGTAGTAGCAATATTGCCGGCGCACTCCCTTTTCATCGGCCTTTTTCTCCAGGTAAAAGGGAAGAAAAACATAATCCGCCTTGTCCATCAGATAATGGACATGCCCGTGCAGCGCTGCCATCGGCGCACAGAACTCGGCGTTCGCAAGGTGTTTTCCTTCCTTAAGGGCATCGCTGTAATTTTCACTGGTCACGGTGTTGATGGAAAGCTCGTCAAAGAACTTCTTCCAGAGAGAAAGGTCCTCGTAGACATGGAGACTTGCGGGAAGGCCGATGGTGATCCCCTCGGGATACGCCTGATAGGTTTTCAAAGAGAAAATCCGTTTCCTCTCTCTGAGCAGATCGAAGCCGGAAGGGTTCTTGTTCACGTAATGCTGGGTATCGTATTCCCTGCCGCACAGAAATCCGAAGGCCACCTTTTCACCTTCCACATCGGCCACCGTTATCTTGCAGTGGTTGGTGCACAGCTCACATATTTCCGATGTTACCTGGATCGCCTTTTTATGGAGGGCAATGCCGCGAAAGTCCGTCGCCCTGATCCCTTGATCCGTTAGGGTAAGTGCGGCCCCCAATGCCCCGGTTAAATGGCAGTATCTGGAGACATGTATGGGCTTTTGAAGCCGTTGTTCAAAGGCGGCCACGAGTGCCCTGTTTTTTGCCGTTGCCCCCTGAAAGAAGATAGTCTTTCCAATGCTCCCTTCAATGGCGACCTTGGTGAGATAATTTTCCCTGATGGCATGAAGCACGGAGGCAAGCACTTCATCCACGGTATAGCCTTCGGAGAGATAGTGGTTCATATCCCTTTCCATAAACACGGTGCATCTGTCGCTGACAATGGGGGATCTCCTCCCCTCGGCCCTCGACGAATACGCCGCCAAAGGACATCCCAGTTTCCGGGCCTGTTCCTCGATAAAGCTCCCGGTGCCGGCGGCGCACACGTTATTCATGATGGAAAAGGTGACCCTTCCGTTTTTCAGGGTGGTGAATTTTGAATCCTGTCCGCCGATCTCGATGATGGTGTCCACGTCCGGATCAATCTCGCAGGCGGCCCTGGCATGGGCCGTAATCTCGTCGATGACCATGTCGGCCCCGATGATCTTTCCGGCGAATTTCCTCCCCGACCCCGTGGTTGCGGCGCCTGTGATCCGCAACCCGATGTGCTTCTTTTCAGCCATGTTATCAATGGATGAAAAGAGCCGCTGAACCGCGGCCACCGGTCTCCCGGCAGTGCTTGTGTAAAAACCGGCCAGGACCCGGTTGTGCGGAGTCAGGAGAACCGCCTTGGTGCTTGTGGAGCCGATATCGAGGCCCAGGACCACGTTGCAGTCGGATGCAGGCGCCGGGGGCTCATAAATATCCACCTCTACGGGGATCAACACACCGGCATCACAGACGGCATATTCATATGTCTCACCTCCGGTGAACTCCGGATAATCGGAAAGGATCAGGGTGAGCGGGTCATGGAAATATTTTTTCTGAACAATTTCTCGCCGCAGCATATCATCCACCGAGGTAAACCGCGAAACGTCGTCTTGGTCCCATTCGGAAAGCATGAGAAATGCCGCTCCCACAGCCCCGTAAACGCCGGTATCATCTACGATGAGTTCTTTTCCGCTGATGGCTTGGACATGCTGAACCACGGCCCTGTTCCTGGATACGCCGCCCGTGAAAATGACCGGGGTAAACCCGTCCCTGTCCAGAGAAAGCGTATCCACGATGTTCTTGGCCAGGCCATAACAAAGGCCGTCACAGATCTGCTCAAGGGTATAGCCTTCCTGCTGGGCGTGAACCAGATCGGTCTTTGCAAAAACAGCACACCTCGAGGCGATTTTCGGTATACTTCCTCTGTTACTGAAGGCCTTTTCACCCAATGCCCCGGCATTTTCCAGATTCAGCCGTCGTGCCTGCTGATCCAGAAAACTCCCTGTCCCGGCCGCACATGAGGTGTTGGTCCTGAAACTGCGGTAATGGCCGTCCTCGTCAAAACCGATCAGTCCGAAGGCCTCACCGCCGACAATCAGAATGGCGCCGATCTTCTTGTGAAAATGACGGGCCGCCTCGATTACGGCAACCCGGTTGTCATACTGCCGGCCGGCCCGAAGGATCGAAGGGGTTGAAGATGTGACGGCAATGCCGCAAATCCGCTCCAAATCGAAATCATTCATCATTTGGGTGAAGGTTTCTGCGATATTGCCGTGATGAAATTGATAGGCGGTTCTGCAGATTTCTTTTTCAGGAGTGATTTCAGCCAGAGATATGGCAACGGATCCGATATCGATTCCCAGGACCCGCGGATCCGCCGTATTATTCCGGGTCGTGATCAAAGACATATCCCACCGAGCGAAGGCTTTTGAAGTAGACTGGGTTTTTGGGATCGGGTTCAAAATATTTTCGTAATCTCACCATAAAATTATCCACGGTCCGGGTGGTGGTTCCTCCGGTATACCCCCAGCCGATTTCCAGGAGCTTTCTTCTCGAAAGGGGTCTGCCGCGGTTGGCGATAAACAGTCTCAGAAGCCGGATTTCCTGTTCGGTCAGACTGATACGACCGGACGGGCCATCGGCCTTCAAGGTCTCAAAATCGATCCGGTTATCCCCGAAAGTGTAAATTCTGGGGAGTGACGATGCGATGTTTTCGCCTGAACCGGGCCCCTCCCGGGACCAGGCCCCCCTGGTTAGAAGCCGGTCCACGCGGAGCAGAAACTCATCCAGGTTAAAGGGCTTGACAAGATAATCGTCCACCCCGTACGAAAACCCTTTTACCCTGTCATCAGGGTCCCCCCTGGCCGACAGGATCAGGATCGGGACCCGTTCGTCCTCAAGACGGATATTTCGAAGCACCGAGATCCCGTCAATTCCCGGGAGCATGATGTCCAATACGATCAGGTCCGGCTGCCATTCCTTCCACCCTTGCAGGGCCGAGATCCCATCCGGGGCGATCATCACCTCATATCCCTTCAGGGACAGGTTCAGCTTCAGCCCTTCGGCCAGGTGCGTCTCATCTTCTACCACCAGAATGCGGGTTTTAGCGGCGTCATCCATGATATCCCTCATTTCCCTCAGGATCGGCCGGTGTTCAGGGGCAGAATCAGGCAGAAAACAGAGCCCTCCCCACTCCCTTTCGATTCGGCCGTCATCCTCCCCTTGTGAAACCGGGCGATGCTCTCCACCAGATAGAGGCCGATGCCTGTCCCCTTGGCCGACATGTTGTCCGAGCGTCCGATCTGGTAAAATTTTTTGAATACTTTCCTTAATTCCGACTTTGGAAGCCCGATGCCGTTGTCCGCGAAACAGATGTGCAGGCCCCTTCCCTTGGGTTCGAAGGTGATATCCAGTCGGGGGGCTTCGGACGCATTGTACTTGACCGCATTGGTGAACAGATTCATCAGAAGTATTTCAAACAAGGCGGGACGGATGGGGTATACAAAGGCTCTCCCTGTGGGATTGTGAATCCGGATGTCGCAGCCATGGAAGAGATGACGATTTTTTTCAACAAACTGCTCAACCGCCTGAACCAGATCCTCCTTTACGAGTTTTTCTTCATAAGTCTTGCTCTCGATCCTCGCAAGGTCCAGGATGCGGTTGATATTATAGGTCAGCCGGTCCGCATCCTGAACCATGTAGCCGATATACTTGAGCTGATCTTTCCGGGGAAGCTCGTATTTTCGAAACGTCTCCAGATATAATTTCAGCGAGGTGACCGGGGTCTTGAGCTCATGGGTGAAATTGTTGATAAAATTGCGCTGGAGACGGTAAAGCTGAAATGTTTTTTGATTATAGACAAAGATAATGAATATGCCCAACAGAATGATTCCCACAAGGATGGAAAGCACCAGAATCACCACCCAGGTTTGAGAAGCCAGGACCTGATCGCGATCGAGGCTGGCCTTCTCCAATACCCTTTTCAGGCCTGTGCTGACTTCCACATACCAGTAGATATAAAGGAAAAGGGACAGGGCCACGGCCGCAACAGAGGCGATGAAAATAAGAATCGGATGAAAAAACCATTTGGTTTGACGCATTTCCCACGACCCCGGTATGAACCTGTATGGCGGTCGAACCTGTATTGTCAAAGGATATAGGCCGGCCCTTTCATCCATGATTCTATCCCCACAAGGGGTTGAACCTCAACCCTTAAATTTCAAGATATTAAGATATACGGCGGTGCCCGGCATGGTGCTCCACGCTCAACACGGGCTGAGGCTCAGGGTGTCCTATCCAGGGATAGGGGTTCTTCGGCCCCTTCCCACGGGCAGGTGAAAACCCGGCCCATTGAGCTGCAGGTTTGTGACCCTTGTATAAGGAGAGATAGGATGTCTTGGGCACTCTCAGATCACCCAGGAAGCGGCATCTCAAATATTCTTTGGCACTGAACATTATGACCAGCCCTGATGCGAACAGCGATGGGATATTCATCCTGCCGAATACGGAACCATATGACTGTTTAATTTCTCTCAGCAAGGCGTCACTCCGCTGGTTTTTCACATAAAGCGTTGACGCGGTGAGAAAGTATCGCGTCATCTTAAGCCTCTTCTTGTATTCGATTGAACGTTTTCGAACGCGTTCGTCCGGATGGTTTATGCAATAACCATAACCTCCCAGAACGGTTTTTATGGAACGCAGCATGGAAGCGCCGTTTCTCTCATAATCCTTCTCAAAGGCACGCCGAAGAAAGCCTTCGGACTCATCCCTGGTAAAATGGGGATGATGAAACCAGATTTTCTTCTGACCGTGCTGGGATTTATAAGGAATAGAATCAATTAACTTTCCCTGAGTTTTATAATCAGCATACAATTTGGTCCCCGGAATCGGTCCCAACGGTGCGAATTGCACATAGTCCGGATTGAGCGAGGTGACGAAATCCACATCTTCCCAGATCGTATCTTGATCGTGTTCCTCAAGAAACAGGATCGATGACGCCAGAACACTGATCCCCCTCTTTTTTAATTCCTTGAAAAGAACCTGAAAATCAGTGCCCTTGTTTTTTGCATAAATCTCCTTTTTGGATTCAACGCCGACCCACACGAATGTCACCCCCATGCGCACGAGGATATCCAGGTCCCCGATACTCTTAAGCGTTTCAGCAGAGCTGAATATTGCAAAATTAAAATGACGGTCATTCTTTTCCATCAGCTCCAGCAGTTCCAGGGCACGATCCTTCATCTTTAAGAAGTTTTCATCCAATACGCCGAATTCCGTGATATTTTTTTCATCCTCGTACCGGCAGCACACATCAAAAATCTCCTGGCCGGTTTTCAAATATGGAATGTAATTTCCAAAGAAATGGGAGGTGGCGCAAAACCGGCACTTATTGGCACATCCAACGCCCGGTATCAGGATGCCGGAGTCGGACGGCCAGGGCGCGCCCATGACCTGCCTGTTAAAAGAGCTGTATTGAAGCGGATGCCGGATGGGTTTGTCTTCCCTCTCCCCGAACAACCTTCTCAAAAAATACACGCCTTCGCCTTTGCATATGAAATCATGATCGATCATGGATTCGATATCCGGGATATTGACGCCGTGGCCTCCCAGAATGATCTTCGATTCGGGGGAGAATTCACGAATGGCGCGTGCCATCGCCTTTGCCTTCTCGAAATTGGGGATGATGAAGCTGATGCCGATAAAGTCATATCCCTTTTTCAATTCTTTTTTGAATCGCTTAAAGTTTGGAAAATCCAGCACCGCTGTGGGCATGTCAATATTTTCCGCCAAAAAATAGAGCCCCTGGCTACCATGATTGAATCTGTAGGAAAAGATGCCCTGCTCCCGGGTCACCTGATTGTGGAAGAGCTCCATCTTGTTTTCTTTTTCGCCATATTCATCATCCACCCCATATGGCCCGAATACAGAACTTAGTAATAGTTTCATACGAACTCCCTTAATGATATTTTTTTTAATTTAAATAAATTAAATCAGTATACCTCAAAGTAAAGAATTACCTTGTAAAACAAATGTAAAACCAGTCAAAGATATCCGAAATTCACTGATTATTATGGATTTTAGGGAGCGAAAAACCGTTGGCCCTAAAAATGGAATGATGGAATATTGAAAGGGTGGAATATTGGACAATAAACGGAGAGGATTTTTTAAAGGTGAACACGTTTCATATTCAAACCCGGTGTTCCAGACTAGCAAGAAGCAGACAGAAAATCACAAAGGACTCCCCGAACATTATGTTCATCCGTATCATAAGAAGGTTCGGGGCCCACGTTGACAGTGCTGCTGCATTGTAACGCCTCGGACGTTCAGATCATCAGCTGTGTGTCATTTGGCCCTCCGTATCCCCTTTTCCCTTTTGGGCCTTTTCGAGTGCCAGTTCAGCCAGGAAGTTGAAAACATCCATGCCCTTGAGGTCTGCGGTTTTCTCACCGCGGGCATATTGGATGACCCAGGCAAGATCGACATCCTCCTCCGGCGAAAAAGGACCCTTCTTTAAACCGAGGGAGAGGGTTTCTCTGTCGAAGAGGAGGAGGTTCTCAAACCGGGGGACGGATCCGCCTTTATGCTCAGGCCCGGCAAAAACCTGTAGATCCCGCTCCAGAACGTCAAGAACCATCGGCTCAAATGCCAGCAAGTCGACAAATAGATCCAGCGATTCCTGTACCTCCTCCATGGCTTTTCGTTCCAGGCCCCTGCGCGCATCCTCCAGGAGCAGCGCCAGGTCGTCCCTGGTATACGTGAGATCCAGCCGGGCGATGGCATTGGCGTGTATTCTCTCAATTGACGCCTTCCCCGTGCTCACCAGCACATCATGATGATTCATAATCTTCTTGATATTTCGAATACTGATCATTTCCTGCCAGAAAGGGCTTTTGCGAAGGCCTACGTCGGCCACGGTCGTGTGGTAAATGGCCAATTCGTTGTCGAAGACCAACACCTCCATGACCTCGCCTTCCATGGGACGGACGTAGAGCTGAAGGTCCCTGAATTTTTTGTGCTCAAAATCCGTCATATGGAGCAGTTCCTGGATGAGGACCGTGTCCACCCACCACTTTCCGGGCGGCTCTTTCATGGTGGAAACGAGTTTCCGAAAGAGCCCGTCGGCCTTGATTCTGGCCTTAAGGTTTTCTATGAAAGACATAACAGCACTCCTTATCTAAAAAACTCTGTGGCGGCATCACAGAAAAGTCAATGCACTCAGAATTTGCTGAACCCGCCCGCAGCCGCCACTGCCTTTGACGGCGCCAAGAACCGACGCCTCGGTAACCCTGCCAACCTCTGTTAATGTTTTAATGTTAGTGACCTCTACACCATTTCGACCCCCATTTCTGGGTTCATAGCAGTACCTTATTCCCTAGTCTTGTGTCATGAAAAACAAGAAAATATGGCCATCCTTCCACTGCACGCTTAGCCTTCCGTCATTCCGGCACGATTCTAGCCGGAATCCAGAAATACGGGGGACTGGATTCCGGCTAAGGGCATGCCGGAATGACGGGGCAGCACACAGCCGTTTTGGTTGCGGATATCACCGTTAGACTCTTTGTCTGCAACTTCTCTGCAACGTGCGAAGAAGTTTGCCCGTCCGGAACGCTTCTGAGACTTCGGTGAAACCTGTTTGGTTGCGGCCGTCAGGCAGCCTTAGGGCCCTTTTGTCCTTTCCTTCATACCAATCAGCCGACCTTTTGTTTTATTTTCAGTTTCAATTTTCCCAAACCGATTTCGTTTTATCTTTTTTCTGTTTCCGCTTCTCCTTTAGTGTTTGTTTTCCCTTTTTCTGTTCTTCGCGTTTGCCTTTATCCTTCTTTCCCTTTTCTCCCATCGGATCTCCTCTCCCTTTCAAAAAACATATTATCCAGGCATTACCCATTGTTGATAATATGGCCCCGAGACTCCACTTGAATTGTGTATAGTGTTTAAGGTATCGAGTGATGCTTGATTCCGGATCCTTAATGCTGGTTAAAATAACATGATTCTTTACACATATCCAGTATCCAGAAACCCATATCCAGCATCACGGCTCGGGGTGAAACGGGTAAAGCGACCTTCCCTTTTTGTTGAAAAAGGTAACTCATATATGAGTTACCTTTAACAGCCAACTCATTTTTTGAGAAGAAGTTCAAGCCCATCGGCGCATGCTCGGCATACAGCATAGTCAGCCTCTTCCTGTCCGGGCATTTTACCCCAGCCACCCTTTTTAATGAATTCAGCTCTCTTCCATGAATCCAATGCCTCTAATTCTTTAAGTTTCTCCTCATGATTCGGTTGCTTTATAAACTGGGCGACGCAGATCGCGGCCTGACTCGCCAAGACCGCTTCTTCGCTCATCGTTTCGGTTGTGCTGGAGGTTGTCCATCCCCCCCACGCAAAGCCGATGATCATTGCAATCACTGCCCCACAAACAAGACCCCAACCGCCATACTTCAGTTTTCCTGCAGTTTCTGGTTTCATTGACAATACCTCCTTGAATTACATTGTGACGTTTTTGCCTGCGATGACCTCGCGACGTATGCGCTGGATGAGATCATCGGCCCTGGCCGGGAACTGGCCGTTTTCTTTTGATATGGAAGTCGTGTGCATCATGAGAATGGCACCCTTCACTTTATGCGGCTCAGTTTCTGCGCTTGCATCTGTATACTTATCAGCTACAAGGCCGGTTCGAGGGATATTGTCACATCGTAGGGCTGTTACGCCCCTTTTTCGATTCACTGAGTAATCTTCAGGCTGCAGATTTTGCGGAAATGATAGCCATAGATCGCCAGCGTAATGGTCATCGGAAGCATCTTGGGTCGCCGAAAAAGGGTCCAGAACAGAATCTTCCAATATTGGAATCGCTCTTTGCCGAAAATGCCCAGGCGGATGCTTGCACGGGGGACTGCCATCAGACGCTGAAAACTTAGTGGGGTTCTGACCTTTGGTCTCTTATATTCCCGGAGAAAGGTTACCACCCTTTTATAGTAATGCTCAGGCGAGTAAATATGTCGCAGCATACTGTTGTACCCTTCACGCAGCGCGTCCATTCCCATTTTAGGAAGGATATTGGTGGTGCCGTCCACATTATCTCCGGAGATGAGGCCGGTCAGACGGCCCTCTTTTCGCATACGTTCGAAGAGCCCCGTGCCGGGAGGGGCGTTGAGTATCCCCACCATTGCGGTCACGATCCCGCTTTTCTGGATAAAGTCAATCTGCCGCTGAAAGATGGAGGGCGTATCACTGTCGAAGCCGACAATGAAGCCTCCCTGGACCTGCAGCCCGGCCCGCTGGATGAGCTTTACACTCTCAATCAGGTCCCGGTTCCGGTTTTGTCGTTTATTGCATTCGGTCAGACCTTCTTCGCTGGGCGTTTCAATACCGATGAAGACCGCATCGAACCCTGCCTTGACCATCATCTCCATCAGCGGCTCGTCATCGGCCAGATTGACCGAGGCCTCTGTGTTAAAAGGGATTTGCTTTTTCCCTTTCTGCCATCGGGTCAACGCGGGCAGAAGATGGGATTTGAGATAGGCCTTGTTCCCGATAAAGTTATCATCCACAAAAAATACCGGCCCGCGCCACTTCTTACGGTAAAGGCTATCCAATTCGGCGATCATCTGCTCTGCGGTTTTGAAGCGGACCCGATGCCCGAACAGCGCCGTCACATTGCAAAACTCACAATTGAACGGACAGCCCCGGGAGAACTGAATGTTCATAGAGGCATAGTTCTTCAAATCGATCAACTCCCACATGGGTGCAGGGGTCCTTCGAATGTCGCAGAATTCGGTCGTCTCATACACATGTTCGGCGCATCCCTTAGCCAGATCCGCGAGAAACAAAGGGAGGGTCAATTCGGCTTCATTCAGCACAAAATGGTCCACATCTTCAAACTGATCGTACTCGCTGGTAAAGAGCGGGCCACCGGCAACGATCTTGAGCCCCGCGGCCTTGCAGCGCCCAATAATTTGCCGTGCCGAATCCCGTTGAACAGCCATGCCGCCGATAAACGCCATATCGGCCCAGGAAAGGTCTTCATCCTTAAGGTCGTCCACGTTTACATCCACAAGACGCTTTTGAAAATCATCCGGCAGCATGGCCGCAATTGTGAGCAGGCCAAGGGGCGGGTTTGCCGCCTTTCTGTGGACGAATTTCAGCGCATACTTAAAGGACCAGAACGTATCCGGAAACCTCGGGTAGATGAGAAGAACATTCATAATGGTCTCTCCTTCTCAATGAATGGGTTCTTAAACGGATTTGAGATGCCAGAACGCGTCACCAAATTTTCCTCTATCCTTCCCCGCGTGACAATGGGGCGAGCGCTGTATTTCGATGAGTAAAAGACCTCATTGACGTGACATGATAGAAAACTTCTACTTAGTGTCTGAACGAAAACCCGAAAATCCAAAAAGGGCGGACTCGGAAACTTGGTTTTATTAATTTCAACGTTATTAATTTCAACGTTATTCCATCAATTCTGAATTCGCAATTCCTCAATTCGCAATTGTGCCTGAATCACGCCAAGGGGTGATTTTCGTTTAGACACTACTTAGCACCTTATTCCCAGGTTTTCACCTTTCCTGGGTGATCCAGGTTCCTTTCCCAACCTTCCATTATTCCAGTATTCCAACATTCCAGATGTCTGGCGACATCGAACCCCCTTGATAATAAAAAGTCACTCGAGAGCCACTTTGGTTGCGGTTACCCGCTTTAGTATACAGCAGAGTGAAAAGAAGTTTTGTAAAACAAATGTAAAACCGGATTCTCCGGGCATCATCACCTTCAGGTGAATTTCCGAGAAGGGCGGGCGCGAACGCGAAGGACTGATTTTGGTTTGCCTGGCCGTATTGACAGGAACCTTTTGTTTTTTTAAACAGCTTGACTTTCGCACGGGAGGTCCTGCCGCCTCTGGCCTAATGTATTCCCCCTTGGGCCTTCACATCCATATTGACTTATTGCTTCATAAATGGTCTATTGAATTAAAAAAAGGAGGCAGGCGACACATGGAAGAAAAGACCCTGTTCAATACCCGGGAGATCGCACGATTCCTCGACATCAACGAAAAAATGGTCTACAGCCTGATCGCGGAGAAGGGGCTTCCTGCCACCAAGGCCACCGGCAAATGGCTCTTTCCGCGCCATCTGGTGGAGCAGTGGCTGGAGAATCAGACCATCAACTACCCCAAGACGGCAGATACCCTCCCCCCCTATCACGGCCTCCTTATTATCAGTGGCAGCAATGATATCCTGTTGGACAAGGCCCTTTCCCTGTTCAACCGGCTCTATCCCGATCATGTGGCCGTATTCGGCAATCTGGGGAGCATGGGCGGTATCCGGGCACTCAGGCGCAACCTCTGTCATATCGCCGCGAGCCACCTTCTTCAGGAAAATGAGCAGGAGTATAATTTCGGTTTTGCCAGGGAGGAACTGGGTCAGGTCCCCGGAATCATCAATTTCTGCAAGCGGGAGCAGGGGCTCCTTGTGGCCAAGGGGAATCCCAAGAAGATCAAGGAGATCCCTGACCTGGGCCGGCCGGGGATCCGGATCGTCAACCGGCCGGCGGGCACCGGAACCCGCCTTCTCTTGGATACGGGACTCAGAAAGGCGGGCCTCGACGGCTCGCACATCGAGGGGTATGACCGGGAGGTCAGCCGCCATTTTGACGTGGGTCTGGAGATGTTATCGGGCCGCGCCGACGCCGGACCCGGGATCCGTGCCGTGGCCGGGCTCCTGAACCTCGATTTCATTCCCCTTCGATGGGAGCGATTCGATTTTCTGATCCAGAAGGACCGATTTTTTGAACGAGGGATACAGCTTTTCCTCGGTTTTTTAAGCGAGCCTGCCTTCCGGGAACTGACAAACGGTCTCCCGGGATATGACTTGAGTTTGTCCGGGAAAATGGTTTTTCCCCGTGACGCCACCCAGGAAAAGGGCGCGTAACAGAGGGCCTGCGCTCCGGTGTAGATTATATTACAGAATTGAAGAGATGTATGGGCAGATCCTCTTATGAGCGATGGGTGGACCGACGCTGGCCCGTATGGGCCGCAGCCGCCCTGAAGACGTGGATGCGACTGGTTCGGACAACCCTGGTGGGGGTGGAACAGACCCGGGGCATTCCATGCGGCATTGCCATATGGCATGGGGATGAGCTGGCGCTGATCCCTCGCTTCGGACATCTGGGGCCGACCCTCCTGGTCAGCCGGTCCAGAGACGGAGAAAGGATGGCCATGGCAACTCGGGCACTGGGGTACCGCGTGACCCGGGGCTCTTCCACCCGGGGCGCGGTTGGGGGGCTGATTGCGCTGATCAGGGCAGTCAAGGAAGGGCATGGGGTTGTCCTGGCCGTGGACGGCCCTCAAGGCCCACGGGGGGTCTGCAAGCCCGGCATCGTCCGCATCGTTCAGAAAACCGGGGCCCCCCTGTTCCCGGTGGGCGTGGCCGTATCACACCGATATGTGTTTAAAAAAACGTGGAATCAGGTCTATCTCCCCCTCCCCTTTTCCCGACAGGTCGTGTTTGTGGACAGGCCGATCTCGTTTCCGGAAACCGATGACCCGGGGCCGATGGAACGTCATTGCCGACAGGTGGAGGCGGCCCTCGAAAAGGCCCATAGGAAGGCCAGAATGATGCTTGAACAAAGGACGTAAGTCCCTGCGATGTCCTGACCTCCGACTGACCTCCTATCCTTGATGATGCATCACCATCCTCTTGTATCCCCCCACTCAGGGGCATTTTCGCTTGAAACATGATCAAAGAAGGTGTAAGCGATGAGGCAAAAGGAATAAGAGGAGGAAACCCGTATGGGCAGTTATATGCGATTCGTAATCACTTCATGCCTTGTGGTTTGTTTTTTATTGCTCGCCAATTTCAGTGTATCGGGGGCGCCGCCTGATCCGCCGTTCCGTGTCTTCATCCTGCACAGCTATGAATTCGACCATGTGTGCGGCCAACCCCAGCACCAAGGGGTGGTTTCGGCACTGGACAAGGCCGGCCTGAAGGATCAGAAAAATCTTACGATTGAAACCTATTGCATGGACACCAAGCGGCAAAACAATACAGAGGAACTTATCCATAGACAGGCCCAGATCGCCATGGAACGGATCCGGTCATTCCGTCCCCATGTGGTGGTGGTCTTCGACGATAATGCGTTTCGGACCGTGGCCCTGAGTCTGGCGGATACATCCACCCCCATTGTATTTTCCGGGATGAACGGCCAGCCCGAGGCCTATCACAGGCAAAAGGCATTCATGGAATCCAGAGAAAGACCGGGGCACAACATTACGGGGGTTTATGAAAAGCTCCATTTTGCAAGTGCCGTCCGGGTACATGTTAGGCTCTTTCCAGAGACTAAGAAGGTCGTGATCCTATCGGATCTGTCTCCCACGGGGAGGGCAATCCTTGAGCAGGTCCGGATCGAAATGGCACAGGAACCTCTCCCCTGCGCCCACACCATACAGGTCGTTCAAACTTGGGAGGAGTATAAGCTGGCGGTCCTGGCTGCAAACCAGGATCCTGAGGTCGGCGCGATCTATCCCGGGGCCCTTTTACTGAAAGACCGGGAGGGAAATACCTACACGGCCCCCGAGATATTCGCCTGGACCCAACAGAATTCAACTCAACCCGAGATCGCCATCAACTACGCCTTCACAAAGATGGGCCTCTTCGGCGGCGTGGCCGTGGACTTTCATGCCATGGGGGAGCAGGCCGGCCGAATGGCAATTCGCATCCTTCGGGGCGAAGACCCCGGCCGCATTCCCATAGAAGAGGCCGAGAGATATGCCCTTGTCTTCAACCTGGACCGGGCCCGGCAACTGGGCATCCGGATCCCTCCGGATGTCCTCCTGGCCGCTGACGAGGTAATCATAGACAAGACAAGACAGGGATTAGAGCGTCGATAATGGCAGAAAAGAGGTTCTCCAGATTCATCGTATATGTCCTGATCCTTTTTCAGGGGGTGTCGCTCGCATTGATCGTGGGAATGCTTTACGGTATCCTGAGCAGGAGTATCACCTCGGACTTTTATAATCAAATCAGGGCCCAAGGGGTGGAAGTGAGCAACGCCCTTCACGATCGCATCACCCACCTGAATACCCGGCTTCAGGAGCTGAGCCTGAACAACACCGTTAGAGTAGGCCTCATGCTGGGGGTTGAAAACCCGATCCTCGAAATCATGAGAAAACAGTACGCCTATTCAGACGGTGCGTTCTATTGTTTACAGGCTGCAGCGTCTCCAATACTCTTGCCGAAGTTGCCCGATGGGTTGGCGCCGCTGAAATCACACATGGAAAGGCTTTCGGAGGAGAAGGCCACCCGGCTGATTCGTTTTGAGGAACCAGGCAGTTTCAGATTCCTTGCACTCCTCTCCTCCCCCATCATGAGAAAAGAGGAGCGGTTGGGCACGGCCTTTGTCTGCTACAGGCTTTCCGAGGACAACCGGTTCTGGAAGCAGGTACCGGGAGCGGGCCGGCCAAGACTCTTCACCCAATCCCAACAGGAGTTGATTGATCTTCGCACCGGCAGGGCTGTTCCGGTTTCAGGAAATATCCAGGCAGGCGGAAATGGGAAAACCAACGAGGTCCGGACCGATGTGCTCCCTGATCATGCACTTGTCGCACTGGCGGATTTCCCGGGGGTTTTTTATTCCAATTCCTCTTTCCCGCTTGAGCAGCAGAAACGGCATCTGATCCTTATACTGTCGGCGCTCTGTGCAGTTATCTTCCTTTCCACCCTCCTGGTGGCGGTATTGATCGCGAGAAAGGTCATCCATCCCCTCAGGAGCATGGCCGACCAGGCCCAGGAGATCGCCAGCAAACCAACCGGCCGGTTCCTTAATCCCAAAGGGATCCGGCACAGCGAATTCAGGACATTGACGCGGGCCTTCAATCAGGTCCTCGCCGGCCTGTTTAACGCACAGAAAGAACTGAAAAAAAGTGCTGAAAAGGAACTGGCGGCCAGTGAGGAGAGATACCGGCGAACCCTGGAGGCGGCGCCGGATGCCATCACCTTGACCACATTGAAAGAGGGCCGGTACTTGCAGGTGAACGAGGCCTTCAGCAAAATGACCGGGTTCTTGGTCGAGGAGGCCGTAGGCAGGACGGTTATCGAACTGGATATGTTTGTCAATCCCGCGGACAGGGATACCTTGTTGAAAGAGTTGAAAGTAAAGGGAGAGGTGAACGGTCTTGAGATCCGGTACAGAAGGAAAGACCGTACCTTGTTCGACACGCTTCTGTCCGCCAGGCGAATTCGATTTGGCGACGAGGACTGTCTTCTTGCCGTGACCAGCGACATCACAGCCCTGAAAGAGGCCCAGAGGGAAAAGGCCCGGCTTGAGAAAAAGTTGCAGCAGTCGCAAAAAATGGAGGCCATCGGCGCCCTTGCCGGGGGCGTTGCCCATGATCTCAACAACATCCTTTCCGGGCTTGTCAGCTATCCCGAACTGCTGTTGATGGATCTGCCCCGGGACAGCCCCATGAAAAGACCCCTTTTGACCATTCAGAGGTCCGGAGAGAAGGCTGCTGCCATTGTCCAGGACCTCCTGACGCTGGCGAGGAGAGGGGTTGCGATTACTGAAGTGGTCAATCTGAATAATATTGTCTCCGAATATATGATGAGCCCGGAATATGAAAAGCTGAAATCGTATCACAGTACAGCGGAGGTGGCCGCCGATCTTGAACCCGGACTCTTGAATACCCATGGCTCTCCGATCCATCTCTCGAAAACAGTCATGAACCTGGTCTCAAACGCGCTGGAGGCCATGCCTGGGGGCGGAAAGGTGACGGTGACCACCAGAAATCTCTATATCGACAGGCCGATTAAGGGGTATGAGGATGTGAATGAAGGGGATTATATTCTTCTGACGATTACGGATACCGGCACGGGCATCTCATCGGAAGATCTGGAGAGGATCTTTGAACCGTTTTATACCAAAAAGCATATGGGGAGAAGCGGCACCGGCCTCGGGCTGTCCGTGGTCTGGGGCACGGTGAAAGATCACAACGGGTACATCGACGTCGAAAGCATTGAAGGAAGAGGCACCCAATTCAAGCTCTATTTTCCGGCAACCAGGGAGACATCGGCCGGTGAAAAGGAAATGGTCCCTTCTGCCATATATGCCGGCGGGGGAGAATCCATCCTGGTGGTGGACGATGTGGAGGAACAGCGAGAAATCGCCGGCATTATGCTGCGGAAGCTGGGCTATGACGTCGCTTCGGTCTCAAGTGGAGAAGAGGCAATCGCATATATGAAGGCCCGTTCCGCAGATCTCCTGCTTCTGGATATGATTATGGATCCGGGCATGGACGGTCTGGACGCCTACATGGAAATTCTCAAAATGCATCCCGGTCAGAAGGCCGTTATCGCCAGTGGATTCTCTGAGACGGGCCGTGTAAAGGCGGCTAAGGACCTGGGTGCCGGGGTTTATATCAAGAAACCCTATATCATGGAAAAACTTGGGCTGGCCGTGAAACAGGCCTTAGAGAAACAGGAGCCATGAAGGGGATTGATAAATGCCCGTATCAACATTCAAGTCCATAGCCGCTGAAAAGGAAAATCTGGAGCGGATCCTGGATAACCTTTCGGAGGGGATTATCGCCCATGATAAGGAACGGCGCATCCTCTTCTTTAACCGGGCTGCAGAAGAAATCACCGGCTATCAGCGACAGGATATTCTCGGGAGGGACTGTCACGAGGCCTTTGGGAAGCCGTTTTGCGGCGATCGATGCTCGTTCAAGAATGGCCCCCCCGATACCCTGGAACATGCCATGTATCCCTTGAATATCTTTACGCCGGAAGGAAAATCGCGTCACATCCAAATGCGGGTGACCGGAATGCTGGACCACGAAGGCGCCTTCGTGGGCGTTCTGGCCTCCTTCAGGGACCTGACCGAGCTGATCGGGCTGAAAATGCAGCTCGGGGAGTTGACCCATTTCGGGATAGTGGGACAGGACCCCAAAATGATGCAGATTTTCAGGGATATCCAGGACGTGGCCACCAACGACTATCCTGTGTGCATTACAGGGGATACCGGAACCGGAAAGGAACTGGTAGCCAACGCCATCCATGATCAGAGCCTTCGATCCGGCAATCCGTTTGTGCCGGTCAATTGTGGGGCCCTGCCGGAAGGACTGCTGGAAAGCGAACTTTTCGGGCATGTCAAAGGGGCCTTTACCGGAGCGGTACGGGACAAGAAAGGCCGCTTCGAAATGACCGACGGCGGCACACTCTTCCTGGATGAAGTGGCGGAATTGCCCAGGTCGGTCCAGGCCAAGCTGCTCCGGGTCCTTCAGGAAGGGACCTTCGAGCGGGTGGGAGGCGAAACACATATCTCTGTGGATGTGCGGATCATCACCGCCACCAATAAAAATCTGAAACGCGAGGTGGAGAGGGGGAACTTCAGGGATGATCTTTACTACCGCATCAATGTGGTACCGATCCATATCCCCCCCCTTCGTGAGCGCCCGAGCGACATTCCCCTTCTGGTGGCGCACTTCCTCCACAAGGCCGCGGAACAGGGACAGGAAAGCCCCGGGTTTTCCAAAGAGGCGCTGGCGGTCATGGAAGATTATGCCTGGCCCGGAAACGTTCGAGAGCTTCAGAGCGCGGTCCGTTTCGCCCTGGTAAAGGCAAGAGGCCGGATGATCCGGCTGGAGCATCTCCCGCTGGAACTCAAGGAATGGGAAAGAGGCAGGCGCAGTCCCCGGAGCCCCAAGAGAAAGCTGGACCCGGAAGGCGTCAGAACGGCCCTCTCCCAAACCGGGGGCAACAAGGCCAAGGCCGCCCGGCTCCTCGGCGTGGGCCGGGCCACCCTCTACCGGTTTTTGGCCGAACTGCCCGATTCATAATGCCGCGGCTTTTTCCGGCCCGGTTGGATCGGCTTATAAGAAAATGCTGTTTGCGTAAGATAGTGTCTCACGAAACACTTATGTATCATTAGAAGACGTGATACAGTTATGGCACGCCCCCTGGTTTAGAGCATCCCCTTGCAACGCCAATTGTTGCCCTTAATCCAACCTGCTTAATTTACAATTTTTATTCCTATTTCATCTTGAGAGCGTCCATTTTACGAACTGCCTTTCCGAGTCTATTTGTCGTGTCATTGAAACCTTGCGAAAATTGTTCGGGGTTCTAATAATACATTAGATGTCAATTGGTTATGACAGTGAGGACCAGTGAGACAATATTGTCTCACTGAAAACAGCCCCCTCAGCCTCAGGTGATAGGAACCAGCGAAGGCATGTATGGTTAACCATCCGATATTACCGATTTTTTTGGTATTTATGGATCCGGAATGCTGTCTTGGCACAGAATCTGCCTGTAAAAAGATATATTGATCAGAAGCTCCGGAGACATGATATGATGAAAGCATGTGATGAAAGCATTAAGAAAACCCTTGGCCTTGTAGATACAATGCTGGAACTGGCAGATGAAGGCGATGAGGTACGGGAAGACAACGGATGCGGCGTGTTGTTTGGCGTACTCAGAGATTCTGCATTCAAGTTAAAGAAATTGGCCGAGGCCGAGAGAGACGCCCATAAGAGGAAGGGGTGGTGGCAGGAATAAAGACGTGCTGACAGCCGCAAAATCGTCAGACACGGGACAAATCAAGAAAGGAGCCGGAAACATTATGATGGGATTAGCGGAATTAAGGAAAAATAGAGACCTCGTAGATGCCATCGACTGGGACATGAGCCCTGAGGAAGCGGTCCGGCTCTACCTTGAATGGGGGAACAACTGGAGCCGGGGATATCGAATGATCAGGTCCAAGGAAGATGCAACCTATTATTTTGTCCTCAATACCTGGGAAGAGGTTCCGGTGGTTTACTTCATCAGGAGAGCATCGGAAGGTGCAGTGGAGCTTGCGCGCGTCGAACTGCCGGAACGGCTGAATGCACAGATGCATCAGGGACGAGGCATTCAACGGGGGGTATATGCGGTTGAAGATGGGGTGAGAGACTGGCTCAAGGAAGAGCTGGATGCGTAATGTTCGCCCAGCGGTTTTGACAATCAGAGGAGGCAACATGGAAAAGGATATTTTAGCGACCATGAAAAAGGCAGGGAAGCCGGTTAAGCCGGGAGACATTGCCAAGAGTATGGGTGTTGACACCAAAGAGATTTCCAAAATGATCAATTCCCTCAAGAAAAGAGGAGAGATCATCTCTCCTAAAAGATGCTATTATTCTCTACCTGAATAAGGAGGCAACCATGACAACACCGGAAGAGATGTGGCAGTGTCAGTCAACCAATTGCGGATACATCTATAATCCGGACAAAGGCGATCGTAAGGGAAAGATCCCCAAAGGGATCTCTTTTGAAGATCTGCCCGATGATTGGAAGTGCCCGGTATGCGGGGCGTCAAAAAAGAATTTCAGGCCGTTGGGCGGACCGGGAAGCGTGGCCGCAGAAGGGCGTTGACCGGTTATCCGGTATAAGATGAGGGGTATCCCGAATTCAACACCCGCTATCCGGGGATAGATACCCGATACCGCCCCTCATCGAGATTTTACGAAAAGGATCTCCCACGATCATGGTCTGAAACAGGACCGATGGAATAGGGAATTAGAAACAACTTAGACACATCAAAGGAGGAAGTGAAGAAATGAGCTTGAAAGGGACCCAGACTGAAAAATGCCTGATGACCGCCTTTGCAGGGGAATCCCAGGCGAGAAATCGGTACACCTATTTTGCCAGCCAGGCCAAGAAAGAAGGGTTCGTGCAGATTTCCGCCATCTTCGAGGAGACCGCCAATCAGGAAAAAGAACATGCCAAGAGACTGTTCAAATGCCTGGAGGGAGGTGAAGCGGAGGTGACAGCAGCCTTTCCGGCCGGGGTCATCGGAAATACCCTGGAAAATCTCAAGGAAGCGGCGGCCGGCGAGAATTATGAGCACACCGAGATGTACCCCGGTTTTGCGGAAATCGCCCGGAAGGAAGGATTTGACGCGATTGCCTCTATGTTTGAGGCCATTGCCGTTGCCGAGAAGCAACACGAACGTCGGTACAATGCCCTTGCCGCCAACATCGAAACAGCCCGGGTATTTAAAAGAGACTCAGAAACCGTGTGGCGGTGCAGAAATTGCGGATATCTCCATACCGGCCAGGAGGCCCCCGAGTTATGCCCGGCGTGTGAACATCCTCAGGCCCATTTCGAATTATTGGGCGAAAATTATTAGAATCTTTTTTTTGTAATCCCGCCTTGCGGAAAAAGAGGCGAGCCTGTTTTGTTGAGGTCGACCGTTCGCTGAAACCTGAAATCCGAAGCCCGCTTGGGCGGGTCCACCCATTCGGTCGGGGCTATGCCGCTTTGGGATAAAACGCGGTAAGGATTTTTGACGCAGGAAAGATTTAACGACTTGCATTCAGAAGCGGCGTCAAATACATTAGTGTTGGAATCACCACTGTTTGGCCTATCAATTCAAGGAGGAAACAACATGGCACAAAGACTTGAGATTTACAAATGCGAGGTATGCGGCAATATCGTGGAGGTGGTCCACGGGGGGAAGGGTGAATTGGTATGCTGCGGCAAACCGATGGTGCTTCAGAAGGAAAATACCGTGGACGCCGCTAAGGAAAAACATGTTCCGGTGATGGAAATGGGCGCAGACGGCGTCAAAGTGAAGGTGGGGAAGGTGGCCCATCCCATGGAGGAGAAACACTTCATCGAATGGATAGAGATCATTGCCGACGGCAAGGCCTATCGGCAGTTCCTGAATCCCGGCGATGCTCCGGAAGCCCTCTTCCCTGCCAGCCCGTCGGCAGTCACGGCCAGGGCCTATTGCAACATCCACGGCCTCTGGAAAGGATAGTCAGCGCGTAATGGTCTGCCAAATCCCTGAACGGCTGTAACATTGTAAAGGGGAAATGTGCTTACCATCGGGCCGCGGAGGGGTGACGGAGGAATGGCTATGTTATCGCGTGAATCGGACAACTTGTTGGCCAATCTGGCAAAAATTGAAGGAGGGATCGCCAGGGTTTACGAATACCTCTCCAAGCAGGAGGCATTCACGCCCCCTGTGAGGCGGTTCTGGAACACGATCATGGAAGAGGAACGGGTCCACGAGAAGATCTTCAATGATATCCGTGAGAGGGCGAGGGTCGATGACTCATTTCATATCGAGATCGATACGGATCTGGAAACTCTGAAGGGGATTGTCCAAAAATTAAACATGCTCCTTGAAGACATAAAGAAGTCGAATGTCTCTGAGAGCCGGGCCTATTCGTTTGGCGCAACCATAGAGATCGAAATCGACGAGGCGAATTTTTTGAAGAAGATCAAGGCCAATGATCCGGAAATTACCAAAAGGCTCAACCGGATCGATTCGGAGACCCGGAAGCACCGGGCGATGATGGTCAATTATTCACGAGGCATACGTTAGCCTGTGCGGGTTTGGATGAAGGCGGGTCGACCCGTCTCGATCCTCTGGATTGGATTTCCAGAAGGCGATTCAGGAATCCGGCAGGCAGGCCTCCCTAACCAGATCGAAAAGGAGGTAGATCACCATGGCAGAGTGGAAGTGCAAGGAATGCGGTTATCTTGTCAAAGAGGATGTGCCGCCCGAGACATGTCCCATGTGCAAGAAGAAATGCGAGTTTGTGGATACAACCTGCTATATCCCCGACTGTGGAAAAACCGGTCAGGACCCAAGGCTCTAGTAAACCAAAATATGTTAAGGAGGTGGTATTATGTCCAAGAAAAAATATCGTGTAAGGGCTGAGTGCCCCCAGTGCGCCTGCGGGGATGTCAGCTTTCTGGGCCCGGAGAAACTGCGGGAGAAGTTTATCGGAGATGAAAAGGAAATAGAGATCCTTTGTCCCCTCTGCGGAACCAGGCATAAAGGAACCGTCGAAGAGGTTGAAGAGAACTAAAGGGAGATGCGAAATGTCCAAGGCATTAATTGTCTATGCTTCAAGGACGGGTGCCACAGAGAAGATCGGCGATCTGATCGCTGAAGGCATCCGCATCAGCGGAGGTGAGGCCACCCTGCTTAATGTCACCGGGGTGACCAAGGCTGAAGATCTGGCAGGATATGATGCATATGTGTTCGGGTCGCCGACGTATCACGGGGAGATGATGCAGGCGATGAAAACCATGCTCTTCCTGGCCGATAAGGCCGGCCTGGAAGGAAAGGTGGGGGCCGCTTTCGGTGCCTTCGGCTGGAGCGGCGAGGCCCCTGGACGCATCTTTGATACGATGAAGAATATCCTGAAGATGGAGATGGTATCGGGGCCGTTGAGGCTGAAATCCGCATCTCTGGGAGGCGGCATTCAGATGGCCCAGGATTACGGTCGAGATGTGTGCAAGAAGATGACCGTATCGTAGTCCGGTTCTTGGATGGGCAATAAACATGGCTGCCATGCTGCAGCATTGCCCCGAATGAGGAAAAGAGATTGATGTTACCCGGAATGCACCGGGTCCATAGACATGGGAGAAAAAACAATGGATAAATATGTCTGTTCGGTATGCGGGTATGTGTATGACCCGGAAGAAGGGGACCCGGATAACGGCATTGCCGCGGGGACGACATTCGATGACCTCCCGGATGACTGGGTCTGCCCGGTCTGCGGGGCTGACAAAGAGCTGTTTGAGAAAGAAGCATAAATATCGGTAAGGAAAAAGTCATGGATCAGGACAGCGTCATTGTAAGATGCGGTCACTGCGGCGCCAAGAACCGGGTCCCCAGGAGCCGGATGCAAGAGAGGCCGGTATGCGGCAGATGTAAATCGCCCCTGTCCTTGGGACAGGACCCTGACACGCCTGTTGACATCACGGACAACACGTTTGATTCGGAGGTCCTGTCCGGCGCCATTCCGGTCCTTGTGGATTGCTGGGCCCCATGGTGTGGACCCTGCCGCATGGTCGGTCCGGTGCTTGAACAACTGGCCCGCGAGTATCAGGGCCGGGTCAAAATCGTCAAGCTGAACGTGGATGAAAATCCGCAAATCGCGTCGCGTTATTCTATCCGGAGCATTCCGACCATGCTCCTGTTCAACAGAGGTGAACTGGTGAACACCATGGTCGGCGCGCTTCCAAAACAGGAGATCGAACAGCGCCTCCAATCGATCCTCTGAAAGGGACAGACAATTGAATATGGCCCCTCCGAATCCTCTCTGCAGGGCCCGATGCCCGGACTGCGTCCAATGCCAGATGTGCAGTAAGGTCAGATGCCGCATCTGCAGAAAAGGCGATCATGCGGCCGGATCCCCGCAACCGGGGGTCGGTTTGACACATGGGGCGTATCTTCAATGGAAGAGGGCGCGGGACGCTTCCCGTGCCGAGTCCGATACGGTTCCGGCCTGCGCGCAGGAAAAGCCGAACGAAAAATAGGGGGTCGTCTTCATATGAAGAATGCTAAGGTCTCTTATCTTTCGAAATACTGTTTTTGCCCCATTGTCGACCATTGGGAAATACGATAGTTTTTTCGGATTATCAGGGGGTCGCAATGGTTTTCCGCCGGCGGGACAACAAATAAAAACACGAACAGGGGGTTTTGAATGGATTATCCGGTAAAAATGTATTCACTGAGCACCTGCGGCCATTGCAAGGCAACCAAGAAGCTTTTGAATGAGTGCCAAGTGGAATATGAATTTACGGATGTGGATCTGCTCGAAGGAGAGGAACGGGCAGCCATACTGGAAGATGTCAAGAAATGGAATCCGAACTGCTCTTTTCCCACCATTATCATCGGAGGAAAGGTCATTGTCGGGTACAAGGAGGATGAAATCAGGGAGGCACTGGGGCTATGAACGAAGTGGAAGCGCTCTATCAGGCGTTAAAAAAGGCACAGGAGCCCAAGGGATACCTGTTCAACAAGGACAAGGAGAGGGTATATGAACTCCTTGACGGGCTTTTGGTCAATAAGCAGCGATACGGTTATATGTGCTGCCCATGCCGGCTGGCGTCAGGGGATCGGGAAAAAGACCGGGATATCCTCTGCCCATGCATTTACAGGGAAGACGATGTGAAGGAATACGGGAGCTGCTACTGTAATCTCTATGTTTCCAAGGAATGGAACGAAGAGACCTCTCCCCATGTCTATGTCCCCGAGAGACGGCCGTCTCCCTTCTGATTTGAAGCAGGGAGGGTTTGAGAGAAAACCTTCTCAGGCCTTGAACCGTCCAACCCTGGAAACTTTATGTGAAAGGGCTATATAGATGTTTGTGCTTGGATTACAGGGAAGCCCCAGAATCAAGGGAAACTCCGCGCTGTTGCTTTCGGCCTTTCTCGAAGAGGCGACAAAACTCGGGGCCCGTACGGAATTGGTGAACGTCGCAAAGAAGAAAATTACCCCATGTCAGGAATGCGGCAACTGTGAAAAAAAAGGGTTCTGTCCGATGGATGACGACATGCAGCAGATTTACCCCCTTTTGAGGCAGGCCGACATCGTGGTCATGGCAACGCCCATCTTTTTCTACGGACCCACGGCCCAGATGAAGGCATTGATCGACCGGTCCCAGACCCTCTGGTCAAGAAAATACGCCCTTGGGCTGGAGGACCCCGGCAGAAAATGGCGACAGGGATATCTGCTCGCCGTCGGCGCCACAAGGGGAAAGAATCTCTTCGAAGGCACCATTTTGACGGCCAAATACTTCTTTGACGCGGTCGGTGCGACCTTTGAGGGAAGCCTCGGATATCGACAGATCGAACATCTGGGAGACATCCAGACCCATCCTACGGCCCTGGATGATGCGGCGGAAAAGGCCAGGGAGCTGATATCGCCCCGGCTGAACAGAAAGAAAATCCTTTTCGTGTGCACGGAAAACGCCTGCCGGAGCCAGATGGCCGGCGCCTTTGCCCAGTACCATGCCGGGGACCGGGTAGAGAGCTTCAGCGCAGGATCAGCGCCGGCAGGGGAAGTCAACCCGCTCATGGTGACGGTCATGGCGGAAAAAGGCCTGGACATGGCCTTCCGCAGGCCCGCATCCCTATCCGATATCCCATTTAACGGAAAGCCTGATCTGGTGATTTCCATGGGGTGTGAGGATGCCTGCCCTCTGTTTCCCGGCATTCCGGTGGAAGAATGGGGGTTGGAAGATCCGGCCGGCCAACCGATTTCCTTTATGCGGCAGACGAGGGATGCCATTGAACAACGGGTATTGAATCTCCTGAAAACCATATCATAAAGCGTATGACACCTCAGCCATTTGAAAATTGGCCGAACACTCAGCGAAAGCTTTTATCAGAAAGAAAAGACTAACGCGGATACCCGCAACCAAAGTGGTTCTCGATTGACTTCCTATTATCAAGGGGGTTCGATGTTGCCAGACATCTGGAATGTTGGAATACTGGAATAATGGAAGGTTGGGAAAGGACCCATTATTCCATCATTCCATACTTCCATTATTCCAAATTAAAGACATCACCCTCTCACAATCATCTTCTTGTTTTTTGTGACAGAAGATCTGGCGATAAGGCACTAAACCATTAATCATTTAAGGGGAGGATAAGAGTTATGGATAAATGGGTATGTTCCGTATGCGGCTATGTTTATGACCCTCAAGACGGCGATCCGGATAACGGAATCGAACCGGGGACGGCATTTGAGTCCCTTCCGGATGACTGGACCTGTCCGGTCTGCGGAGCCACAAAGGATATGTTCGGAAAGGAGTAAGCGATGAAACCGGTCGAGATCGCTGAAGGGATTTACTGGGTGGGCGCCATCGACTGGAATATTCGGGACTTTCATGGATATTCCACCTATCAGGGAAGCACCTATAACGCCTACCTGATCATGGATGACAAAATCACCCTGATCGATACGGTCAAGAAGCCGTTCGCTGATGAACTGCTGGCCAATATCGGCCAAATCGTTGATCCCAAAAAGATCGACTATGTGATCAGCAACCATACAGAGATGGATCATTCCGGCGGGCTCCCCAGGGTCATGCACAAAGTTGGGGAGGATAAGCCCCTCTACTGCTCCAAGATGGGGCACAAGAATCTCTCCAGGCATTTTCCACAGTCATGGAATTATCAGCCGGTGGAAGACGGCGGGGAACTCAACCTGGGCAAGCGGACCCTTACGTTCATGGAGACCCGGATGCTCCACTGGCCCGACAGCATGTTTACCTATGTAAATGGGGATAATATCCTCTTCTCCAGCGACGGGTTCGGCCAGCACTATGCAGGGCTGGAGAGGTTTGACGACCAGGTCGGCGATGCCATCATGCCCCATGCAAAAAAGTACTTCGCCAATATTCTTCTCCTCTACTCACCGCTGATTCTCAAGCTGGTCAATAAGGTGACCGAGATGGGACTCGCCATTGATATGATCTGTCCCGATCACGGGATTATCTGGCGCACGGATCCCTCGAAGATCATCAAGGCCTATGTGGAATGGAGCGAGCAGAAACCCAAGAGAAAGGCGGTGGTTGTCTACGATACCATGTGGCACAGCACCGAGGCCATGGCCGACGCCATCATCAACGGGTTAGGGGAAGCGGGGGTGGATGCCCGACCCTTTCATCTGAGGGCCGATCATCGTAGCGACGTCATCACCGAGGTCCTGGACGCGGGCGCGGTAGTAGTGGGATCTCCCACCCTCAATAACGGACTCTTTCCCACGGTCAGCGATTTTTTGACCTATCTGAAGGGTCTCAAACCGAAGAACAAGGTGGGGGCCGCCTTTGGTTCCTACGGCTGGAGCGGTGAGGCCGTCAAGCTGGTCACCCGAGAACTGGAAGAGATGGGTGTTGACATGGTTACGCCGGGTATCAGAATCCAATATGTTCCGGATGAGAAAGACCTGGAAGCATGTCGTGAATTAGCGAAGAAGATCGCGGCGGCGTTGCCTGAGTGAGGCGTCAGGTGCAAGGCATAAGGCCTGAGGCTGGGGGGAAAATCTAATAGACCCGCATCCCCAGCATCAGGGGCCCGGAATCGCATTGCCTCTCGTGCCCACGAAGCTGTTTTTGGGAACCCGGGCAACGCCGGTTGGCCTCTTTCTTTGTCCACTCGTTTAATTCGTTCCATTCGGGATCAAATAGGGAATACAGACATGAGAAGGGTTCCGGTCATAGACATCCGCGAGTGCTCTGATTGCGGAACGTGCCTGGAACTCTGCCCTTCGGTGTTCTGGAAAAATGAAGTGTCCGGCATCATTGAAATTCGAGAACTTCCCCGATACCCTGAAGACGAGATTCGGGAGGCCATGAGTTGCTGTCCCAAAGATTGTATTACATGGGAACAGGGGGACTGAGGGCGAAGGGTATTGCGTCGACTGCGTTCACGAAACCAGGTGTCTTTTTCCGACAAGATGGTGGCGGTCCTCAGGAGGGAATTCGGGGGTCATTCGGTCCGGCAGGCGCCATCGGAAGCCCTTCTGTTTTACGAATCAGGGACCCTGGGCGGCGATGCTTTGGAACAGCTGAACCGGACCCGGGTGGAAGGAGCGGGGACAATGAGCTGATCGCTGATGGACTCAACAGCTTAACAGCTCAACAGCTTTTTTGTCCGGCGGTGGAGGCACTGCCCCATATGACCGACCATGAAGAAAAAACCATGGGCCCTGCCCGATTTCTGGTGGAACATCTGGATCTCTTGCCAAGGGGCCGGGTCCTGGACATCGCCATGGGATACGGTCGCAATGCGGTTTTTCTGGCGCGGGCCGGGTTTGAGGTGGAAGGGGTCGATATTTCGCCGGAGGCCGCGGCCGGGGCCTTGAAGGCCGCCAAAGAGGCCGGGGTTAACCTGGCGGTTTGTGTGGCCGATCTGGAGGACGGCTATGTTATTGAGCCGGAAGCCTATGACCTCATTATCTGCTTTAACTACCTCCACCGACCCCTGATTCCCGAGATAAAAAAAGGTCTCCACCCACGGGGGATGGTGATGTACGAAACCTTTATTGTGGATCAGGCGCGGTTCGGAAGGCCCCGGAACAGGGACCACCTGCTGGAGCACAATGAGCTGCTGGATATGTTTCGTGATTTCCGCTGTCTCCGGTACCATGAGGGTCTCATGGAAACCCGGAGGGCCGTCGCCGGCATCATCGCAGAAAAGCCCTAAGGCGGCCTGACGGCCGCAACCAAAAGGTTTCACCCAAGTCCCAGAGGACGCCCGTGGGGGTCTCTGCCCAAGAGCTGCAATAAAATGCGGTCGTATCGGTCGGCGGCCGCCCCCGGGCTCCGAATAATGTTTACGGAAAGGCAGCAAGGACATACCGTCCCAT